>JBOGGF010000295.1:0-15201 GCA_050743965.1 Acidimicrobiales bacterium | reverse complement strand
CACAAACCGCACCGCCGCCGGGTCCGAGCACCGACCAGGCCGAGGAGCCCGCCGATCGGACCGGGTGGGTGAGCGCCACGCCGTTTTTCGCGGCTCACCTGCTGCCGTTCGGGGGGTTCTTCGTCACGGTGACGTGGAAGGACTGGCTGCTGTGCGGCGTGCTCTACGTCGTGCGCATGTTCTTCATCACCGCCGGCTACCACCGGTACTTCTCCCACCGCAGCTACAAGCTGTCCCGGCCGGCCCAGCTGGCGATGGCCCTCGGCGGGATCACCGCCGCCCAGAAGGGCCCCCTGTGGTGGGCCGGGCACCACCGCCGCCACCACCGCTACGCCGACGGCCCCCGCGACGTCCACTCGCCCAAGGACGGCGTGTGGTGGAGCCACGCCGGGTGGGTCCTGTCCCGGCGGTACAAGGCGACCGACCTCGGCGCCGTGCCCGACCTGGCCCGCTTCCCCGAGCTGCGGGCGCTCGACCGGCTCCAGGCCCTCGGGCCGTGGGCACTGGCCCTCGTGTGCTTCGCCGTCGCCGGCTGGGGCGGGGTGGTCGCCTTCGCCATCTCGACGGTGGTCCTCTGGCACGCCACCTTCTCCGTCAACTCGGTCGCCCACCTGCTCGGCCGCCGCCGCTACGCCACCCCCGACACCAGCCGGAACTGCTGGCCGGTGGCCCTCCTCACCCTGGGCGAGGGCTGGCACAACAACCACCACCACTACCCGCCGGCCGCCCGCCAGGGGCACCGGTGGTGGGAGGTCGACATGACCTGGTACGGGCTGCGCCTGCTGGCGGCGGTGCGGATCGCCCGCGACCTGCGCTCCCCTCCCGCCCGGGCCCTGGCGGCACGCCCCGCCCGGACCGGCTGAGCGTGCCCGGGGGGGACGCCCGGGGCGCCGGGGACCCGCCGGCACCGCTCACCCTGGAGGGGGCCGCCCGGCGGCTCGGCCTCCACTACATGACCGTCTACCGCCACGTGCGCACCGGCCGCCTGCCGGCCACCCGGCGCAGCGGGCGCTGGTGGATCGAGCCGGCCGACCTCGAAGGGCTGGAGGCACCGGCTCCCCCCGGGCGGGGCACCCGGCCCACCCGGTGGGCCGCCCGGCGCCGGCGACTGGTCGAGCGACTGCTGGCGGCCGATGCCGGCGGGGCGTGGGAGATCGTCGAGCAGGCCATGGCCCAGGGGGCCACGCCAGCCGACGTCTACGTCCAGCTGCTCGGGCCGGCGCTGGGCGAGATCGGTGCCCAGTGGGCCGCGGGCACCACCACGGTGGAGGGCGAGCACCGGGCGACGGCGGCGGCGCTGCGGGTGGTGGGACGGCTGGGGGCTCGTTTCGTCCGGCGGGGGACGGCGGCGGCGGGCACGGTCGTCCTCGGCGCGGCACCCGGCGACCCCCACCTCCTGCCGGTGGTCATGGTGGCCGACCTGCTCCGGTCCCACCACATCCACGTGCTCGACCTCGGTGCCAACGTGCCCCAGGTGAGCTTCCTCGAGGCCGCCGACGCCATCCCCGACCTGCGGGCCGTCGGCGTGAGCCTGAGCGACGGCGGCCGGTCCCGGGCGGCGGCGCGGGTACTCCGGGCCCTGCGCCGGGCCCATCCGGGGGTGACGCTGCTCGCCGGGGGGCCGGCGCTCACGACCGAGGACGCCGCCCTCGCCCTCGGGGCCGACGGCTGGGCCGCCGACGGCCTGGCGACCGCCCGCCTCCTGGGCGGCCGGGACGGGTGAGCACTCCGGGACGGGGCGGGGAAGCGCCCCGGGGCCCGGTGGCTCCGCCGCGACCGCTCGAAGATCACGCTGGTGGCAGCCGTCCCCTCGGTGGCCGACCGACGGGCTCGGCCTGCGCCGGTTCAGCCGCCTGCGGCCACCTCAGGGTGGAGCTCGGCAAGCGCATCCGCCGGGATGCCGATCGGCCCGCGGCCTGGGCTGGTGCCCTCGTTCGTCAGCACCCGCTGGCGGCCGTGCCGATCGGCGCGGCGCGGCGCGGCACGGCGCGGCGCGGACAAAGACGTCCCATAGGCCGCCCGGCGTGATATCCAGCACCGCCGTCGGCGGCGACCCGCTGGAGAGGTGCCTGGACCACACCGCTTCCGGCGGCGCGCGGGGCGAGCGCAACGCGGCCCGTGGACCACGGCGAGCAAGCAGGTGGCGGTCTGCCTGGCGATCCGGGAGGCGGCCGGGGCCGTCTTCCGTGCCAGGGGCGACCCTCCCGGGTTGCTCGAGCTCCTGATGGCCGGGCCGCCGATCTCGGGCGGGCGGGCGATGGTGGCCCGCCACCCGCCCCCGAAGGCCGAGTCGACCACCTTCCCCGACGAGGCCGAGGCAATCACCGCAAAGGCGCAGGCGCTCTTGTCGCACTACAGCACCGACCGGGCCGCCGTCGGCGCACGGGACCCGGCGCGGCGGCGCTCGGCGGCCGCAGTGAGGGTCACCTGTCAGGCGAACCATATCCCGAACGCAATCCCATCTTGGTATGCTACGCGCATGGCAACCGAGCAGATCGCCGTACGCCTCCCTCCCAAGCTCCTCGCCGAGCTCGACGCCCTCGTCACCAGCGGTGCATACGAAAGTCGCGCCGCTGCAGTACGCGCGGGTGTCGAGGCGATCACGACGATCGAGTGGAGACGGCGGGATGACCGAGCCGTCGTCGACGGCTACCGCCTCTTCCCCCCCACGGTTGGTGAGCAGGATGCCGCTATGGCCTCGCTTCGCGACGCCATAGCGGAGGAGCCCTGGTGAGCGAACCCCATCGCGGGGAAGTGTGGTGGGGGGAGATCGAGGAGGTCGGGCGCCGTCCGTTCCTCGTCATGACCAGGTCCGCGGCGATCCCGGTGCTCCGCTCTGTCGTCGCTGCTCCCATAACTCGCACGATTCGGAACATACCGACGGAGCTAATCCTCGCGGCCGAAGACGGGATGCCCACGGACTGCGCCGCCAGCTTCGACAATCTCCGTGTCGTGCCAAAGGCTTATCTGGTCGAGCGCATCTGCACGCTGGACACCACCCGCATGGCCCGGGCATGCGTCGCGCTCCGGGCCGCCGTCGACTGCTGAGGTCCAACTGGTGCGCGGAGCACCCTCTAGATTCTCCGAGGTGGGACGGACGGCGAGGTGTGAGGTCACTATCGAGGATCGGGCCTTGCCATGAGGAACGGGGCGGGCATCGACGACGGCCGGGTGCTGTGGGCTCCTCACGAGATGCCCGAACCCCGCCCGGACGCCTCCCAGGACCTCGCCCGGTACCGGCGATGGTTGGGAAGGCGCGAGACGGAGCGGTCGGGGGCAACGAGCGGCCGGCGGGCTCCCGCGTCGACGGGCGAGCCCGAGCTCGACGTCGTGCTCGTGGTGCACCAGGCGGAGCCCGAAGCCCTTCGCACCTGCCTCCACTCGCTGGCAGGACAGACCGCGGACCGCTGGCGCCTGTCGGTGACCATGGCAGGACCACCCGACCCCGCCGCGGACGCCGTCCTGGGGGAAGAGATCTCCAGCTTCTCACCGGGGCAGGTCGACGTGCACCGGTGCCCGGAGGGCACGGACGAGGCGAGCGCGGCCGAGGTGGCCGTCGAAGCCAGCGGCTCTCCGTGCTTCACCCTCCTCGGCGCCCACGACCGGCTGGCGCCGGACGCCGTCTCCCTCCTCGCCGGCGCACTCGTCGACGCCGACGTGGCGTACGCCGACGAGGATCTATTGGACCACGAGGGACTTCCTGCGACACCGCGGCTCAAGCCGGACTGGTCGCCCGAGCTCTGCCAGTCCTGCAACTACGTCGGCCGCCCCGTGGCCTACCGCCAGGCCCTGGTCGTCGCCGCCGGGGGCGTCCGCCCAGTGCCCGGCGGCGACTGGGAGCACGACCTCGTGCTACGCGTGACCGAGCGCACGGACCGCATCGCCCACATCCCCGAGGTTCTCTGCCACCGCCGGGGAGGAGCGAGGGGGGCAGCGTTCGGCAACGGCGCGGTGGTGGCGGCACTCCGACGCCGAGGCGAGGTCGCCACCGTCGAGCCCGGTCCCCTCCCCTCGACGTGGCGGGTACGGCGACCGGTCGGCGACCCGCTGGTGACCGTGATCGTCCCATTTCACAACAGCACGACCTTTCTCCGGACGTGCGTCGACTCGGTGCTGGCCACCGCCGGTGATGCTCGCCTGGAGATCGTCCTCGTGGACAATGGCTCGGACGAACCGGAGACCTGCACGTTGCTGGAGCGGCTCGACGCCCTGGACGTCGTGACCGTGCAGCACGACCCACGACCGTTCAACTGGGCGGCGCTCAACAACCGCGCCGCAGCGACGGCCCGAGGCGATGTGCTCCTTTTCCTCAACGACGACATCGAAGCCCCCGCACCGGGATGGCTCGCCGCGCTCGCCGCACAGGCGGTACGACCGGAGATCGGTGCCGCCGGCGCCCGCCTCGTCTATCCCGACGGCCGCTTGCAGTTCGCCGGGACGGTGCTGCGGCTTGGTGGCGCAGCCGGCCATGTGCTGGCGGGAGTGCCGGGTGACCGCCCTGGCTATCTCGGGATGGCGGTCCTGACCCGTGACGTCACTGCCGTCACGGGCGCCTGCATGGCGACGAGGCGGGCCGTCTTCGAGCACCTCGGTGGGTTCGACGAGGCGCTCGGCATCGACTGCAACGACGTCGACTACTGCCTGCGGGCTCGTGCCGCCGGCCTGCGAGTCGTCTACGAACCGCAGGCAGAGCTCGTCCACTACGAGTCCCCGACGCGCGGGATGTCGGGGAGCGGCGGGGACATCATCCGCTTCGTCGACCGGTGGGAGGAGTCCCTGCTCGCCGGCGATCCCTATCTCAATTCCCATCTCACCTGCCTGGACGGATCCGCGTCCCTGCGGGAGACCGACGAACTGGCATGGTGGCAGGAGTGGCGCGCCGAGCTCGAGCAGGCCAAGTGACGAGGCCGAGCCACCTGCAACATGATTCCGGGGCCGCGACGACCGGCCCGGTGCACCGAGGAGGTGGCGCGCCGTGACACTCGATCCGCAGCAGCTCGTGAACGACGTGTCCCGACGGTCGCACGACCGAGCCGCCGAGGTGCCGCCCGTCGTGCTGGAGAAGTCGGCGGACGCACCGCCGTCGCTGGCGCCGGTGCGGGAGGCGCCCCAGGTGGCCACCATGCACGATCGGTGGGCACGGGTCCACGACGGGGCCGCCGGCCTGGGGGCGAGCGCAGGCGCGGCAGGCGCCGGGGTGCGCGCCAAGGTCCGCGCTCGGGTCGTGACGGCAGCGGCGGAGGCCACTCGCACGAGCCAGCAGGACGACCGGACCCTCATCGGGGACCTGATCCGGGCCGTCGACGCGCTGGCCATCCGCAGCGACGAGCTCTCGGAACGGCTCGGCCACCTCCAGTCGGTCGTGGAGGGGGTGATCGCCGCGCTTGGCGCGGACGTCGTCCAGCTCCGGGCCGCCCTGGCATCGTCAGGACGGCTCGCGGGCTCAGCGGCCGAGCAGGGGCTCACCGATCGCTCCCCTGCCGCCGATGCCTGACGCGGACGGAAGACCGGCGGTCGCAGTCCTCAGCAGCGCCTGGGGCCGGCGGGACGCCGAGTCGAGCTTCGTCGACCGGGTGCTCGCGGGCGGGCTCTCCCGCCTTGCGGCGGTCGACGTCTTCGTGCCGGGTCCGGAAGGGCCGTCCCGGCCCGACGGGGCGTTCGACCTCATCCCGGTCGGCGTCTCGCCCAGCCCGCTCGATCCGTGGCCCCCGGCCTCCACGGCTTGCTTGCCGCCCACACGGCGATACGACCTTGCCGTGGTCGACCGGCTGACGGCGGGAGCCCGAGCCCTCGTCGCGGCACTGTTCCCGGACGTGCCTGCCGTCGCCACCCTGACGGCCGGCTCGACGTCGGTGCCGGACCACGCCACCGCGCTCCTCGATGTCGGGATGGTCGGCCCGACCAGGGATCTCACCCCCGACGACGCGATCCCGGTGCACCAGATCGGGGGCCACGTGGCCGTGAACCCTCTCGCCGGCGCCCGGCGGCACTCGGGGATCGGCTTCGTCGATTACCTGCTCGTGCTGACCGACCGGCACGGCAGGGCGAACCAGGTGGAACCACCGCCCCTGGCACGGTGGGTCATCGCCCGGTTCACCCGACACGTCGTCGTGGTCGTCGAAGATGCCGTGGCGTCGGTCTGGCGCTCGCGATCACTCCTCGGCCGGATCACCGTGGACAGCCGGACCGACCTGTGGCGGCTCCTCGCCCACGCGGCAGTGACCGTCGACCTCGCGCCAGGTCCGTTCCTCGCACGCGAGGGCGTCGAATCGCTCCGCTTCGGCGTCCCGATCGTCGTCCCGGCGGGGACCAGCGGGCACCGGCTGGCGGCCGCCGGCGGCGGGCTGTGGTACGACGACGTGGCCGAGCTGTTGGGCTGCATCGAGACGCTGGCGGATCCGGACATCCGCACCGGTCTGGGGCAGCAGGGCAAGGTCGCGGCGGACAACTGGTACGGGGACCCCGCCGCCTTCGTCGACCGGCTGCGGGGCGCCGTGACCACACTCAGCGGGGCCGGGGCCTGAACCGACGGAGCACAGACCGGTGCCGGCCAGGGGGCCAGCAGCGGCTCAGACGTAGGACACCCGAGGCGGCCAGGCCAGTGACGCCGACTCGTGGGCGAGCGAGAGGTTCGGGTTGTAGGCGGGGTCGCGATCGAGGACGGCGCGCCAGCGTGCTTGGAGGTACCGGATGTCCCGGGCGAAGCGGATGGCGTTCTCGCCCGCTGTCGGTCGGGCTTCCTCCCTTGTCTCGAAGTGGAGCATCTCGGCGTAGGGCGTCCAACCGATCTTCCATCCGGCCTCGCCCAGCCGGAAGCAGAAGTCGACGTCGCCGAACAGCCCGCCGAAATGCTCCTCGTCGAACCCGCCCACCTCGTCGAACGCCTCTCGCCGCACGAGCATGCACGCCGACGACACGGCGGAGAAGCACTGGCTCAGCATGGCCCGACCGAAGTAGCCGGGCTCCAGGCGGTCGGTGCCACGGTGGAGGTGCCCCACCGTGCCCCCGATGCCGGCGACGATGCCGGCGTGCTGCACGGTCCCGTCTGGGTAGAGCAGCTTGGCCCCCACCGCGCCGATCACGGGCTGGAGGAGGAGACCCACCATCTCCTCGAGCCAGTGATCGGTGAGCACCTCGATGTCGTCGTCGAGGAAGCACAGCATCCGACCTCGGGCCGACTGGGCGCCCACGTTGCGCAGTGCCGAGTCGCTCAGGTCTCGGTCCTCGCGAACCACCGTGAGGCCGTGCTCGCGATCACGCAGGAATTGGCGGACCGGTGGCCGCTCGGCGCCGTCGTCGACGACGACCAGCTCGACATCGGGATAGGTCGACCGAACCCGGACGCTGTCGAGACAGCGCACCAGCCGCGGTCCCTTGCGTGGCAGCACGATTACGCTGACGGCTGGCAGCGACTGGGGCAGCTCCCAACGCACCCGGGTGAACCCGCTCGCCCCGATCGGCAGCGCCCGGCCCCGCTGTCCCGTCTTGTCGAGGTGGTCGTCGACGGACCGTCGCGCCGCACGCGCCGCATAGGGCTTCGCCGAGAGGGACGACGACGTCGATCCCGGGTGGACACGCCAGTGGTAGAGCACGTGGGGGACGTGCACCACCTGGTCCGGTTCCAGCAGTTCGCTGGTCCGCAGTGCGAGGTCCCAATCCTGGCTGCCCTCGTAGCCGAGGCGGAATCCCCCCACCCGCTCGACCAGATCGTGCCGGATCATGCAGAGGTGCGAGAGATAGTTCTGTCCCAGGAGGAGGTACGGATCGAAGTCCGGCTTGAAGTAGGGGTGCGAGCGAACGCCGTCGTCGTCGATGTGGTCCTCGTCGCTGTAGAGCAGTCCGGCGCTGGGGCGCTCGTCCAGGGCGAGGGCGGCCAGCGCCAGGGCGTGCTCGGCCAGCCGGTCGTCGTGGTCGAAGCAGGCGATCCATTCCCCCGTGGCGAGCCCGAGTGCCGTATTGGACGACGCGGAGATGTGGCCGTTCTCCGACCGGCGCTCGACCCGGATCCGTGGATCTTCCGCCGCGTACTCAGCCAGGACCTTCGGCACCCACGCCGCCGTCGAGTAGTCGTCGGAGATGCAGAGCTCCCAATTGCCGTAGAGCTGGGCCCTGACCGAGTCGATGGCTGCCCGCAGGTAGGACTCGGGCGGATCGAACACCGGGAGGACGACCGAGATCAGCGGGCGCGACCTCAGACCCTCGAGCCGCGCCCGGACGGCTTGCCGGCCCGGCTCGTCGAGGGTGTCGTACAGCGTGACCCAGGTCATGTAGCGGCTGTCGGCAGGAAACTGCGCCGACGGCTCACGAAGCACCGAATTGGCGGGTGCCGCCCTGGCCGCGAGCAGACCCCGGGAGAGAGCGGGGGGGGCTCGATCTGCGATCCGACGCCGCATCGCGGAGAGCGCGCGCCTGCTCTCCTCCGAGTAGCGGACGGAGCGCTTCGAACGGAAACGACCAAGCTCCGCCTGGGCGGCATGAAGGTCGCCCTCGGCACGCTCCAAATTGAGCCGATAGTCCTCCAGCATGGCGGCCAGCGTCTCGTCGCCCCGCACGCTCGCCTGCAGGGTCTCGATCTCTGCTTCGGCGGCAGAGAGCCGTCGCCGAAGGGCCTCCGCATCCCCGCTCGTGACGGGCCGGTGCGGTTGGTCCCCGCCCGGCGTGGAGAGCATACGAATCAATCTACCAGGGAAGAACGGTCGCTTTCGACCGTCACGAACCCTGTGTCCGCACTGTACGGCGACTGGCGTTAGCCTCGGCGGCCAGTCTTGTACCATCGGCCGCTGTGGCGAGCCATATGGGGAAATCCCCGTGCACGAAGGAGGAGCTACCGTTCACCGCCCTCACCTAGGTCGCCTGGCGGCCGCTGCCACCCTCTCGGCAGTCACCCTTGCACTTGCGGCCTGCGGATCCGCAACCGCCGGCGCCGGCTCGCGATCGTCTTCCCCGTCGCACCATGCTTCGACCCATTCCGCAACGACCTCCTACACCGGCCTCGACCCGGGCGCCGGCTCCTTCTACAGCTACGCCCCCAGTACGATCCAGACGGACCCCACGACGCGCTACGTCTACTACTGCCAGAACAGCCCGAGCGGCACAGTGACCGACCATGTCTACTTGTCCGTGGGCCACCTCCGCCACAGCCAGTGGCAGTACGGCAAGCCCAGGGTGGCGCTGGCACCGAAGGCCGGCACCTACTACTCGGTCCACACCTGCGAGCCCGAGGTGATCGGTGGCAATTTCAGCTTCGGCGGCCACAAGGAACAGTGGGCAATGTTCTTCACGGCGGAATCAGCTGCGACCAATTCGACCAATCAGATCGGCGTGGCTTTCTCCACTTCGCTCAACGGCCCCTGGTCGATCGACCCGACACCAATCGTCAAGACGTCCGACGACTTCGGTGTGAACGGGAACCCGAACAATTGCCCCGTCTACACGAACGGTCGGACCTTCTACTGCCTGGGCGAGCCCACGGCGACGATGGTCGACGGGCACCTCATCCTGGCCTACATGGGTAACTCCGGCAGCCCCGGAAGCGACTCGAAGCCCGTCGAAGGGGTCGTGTACCGCCAGCTGGATCTCTCCAACGTGCCCGCCAGCGGACCGTGCCCCAATTGCTTCGCCACCCTCCCGAACGGCGGGAAGGTCGCAGCCGTTCCGATCGCGGGGCTCGGGAAATGGTGGTTCCACGACGCCTCCATCGCTTACGACGCAAGCAGCCACCAGATGGTCGTCTCCTATGACGGCGGTCCCCCCGACAGCAGTCCGAACGGGCCACCGGTGACCCCGGTCGTCACGGTGGCCACGGTCCCGGTCCAGGGGTTCCTGAAAGGCACCGGCTCGTGGCAGGTGCAGGACAACTTCGGCCGTTGCCTCTCGGGCTACACCGACAACCACAACACCGGGATCGTCCGCTCCTCGAACGGCGACGTGCCGAACGGGAAGACGATCACCGACATCTACACGGTGGCCGACGACAACCTGAACAACGACTGGGGCGTGTGGGACTACCGGCTTTGGTCGGTCGACGTCGCCCTGTCGGCCCATCCCCACGGCGTGCCGTCCATCACCGCGGCTTCGGCAAGCTGCCCTGGACTCGACATTCCCGGGACGACAGGGAAGGTCACCGCGGCAGGGGGGGCCCACAGCTTCGGCTCCACCACCGCCGCCAAGGCAGGCGCCCCGGTCGTCGGCATGGCGCTCACCCCGGACCGTCAGGGTTACTACCTGGTCACGAAGAAGGGGCACGTGCTGCCCTTCGGCGACGCCCGCATGCAGGGATCGGTCCCCACGAGCACCGGCGCGAGCGACGTGGTGGGCATCGCCCTCGACCACGCCACCGGTGGGTACTGGGTCGCCCGGTCCAACGGCACGGTGTACGCCTACGGGGCACCGCACCTCGGGAACGCGGCGACGACCTCTGCCTCCGGACCGGTGGTCGCGATCGCCTCGATCCCGGATGGAGCGGGGTACTACCTCGTGACCGCCAACGGCGACGTCACCCCGTTCGGACACGCACTGAGCTACGGCAACTTCACCGTGCCGACGGGGCAGACGGTGACCGCCATGGCGACCACCCCCAACGGCCGCGGCTACTACGTCGTGACGGCCCAGGGGACGATCGGAACCCTGGGCGACGCAACCGTGTTCGGCCCTGCCGTCGTGGCGACGTCGGCTCCGATCGCCGGGATCGCGGTGAACCCCGACGGCTTCGGTTACTGGACGATCAGCGCCACGGGAACGGTGACCGCGGCAGGCGACGCCAGCAGCCTGTCGTCGAGCGTCGATCCCCCCGGCAAGAGCATTGCCGGCATCGTGGCGTCGTGACGCCCGGTTAGCCTCGGCGCCGTGACTGCCTCGACGACTGCCGACGTCGGGCGGAGTAATCTATCTCGGGCACCCGGGCGCTTCCAGCTGCTCGTGGATGCGCTCGCCGAGCCACGAGCCCGGATCCTGTCGGTCGACGTATTCGACACCCTGCTGTGCCGCCGGGTGCCGAAGCCCACGGACGCCCACCTGGTGCTCGGGCGCACGCTGGCCGACAAGGGCCTCCTCAAGGGGCACCTGACACCCCGGCTCTTCGCCCGCCTCCGGGTGCTGGCGGAGAATGAGGCACGCGCACACAAGTCCGAGCAGGCTGGGACGGTCGAAGTCTCGCTGGAGGAGATCTGCGCAGGGCTCGCCCCCAGCGTGACCGACCGCCTGAGTGCCGAGCAGTTGGCAGCTCTGGAGCTCGACAACGAGGCATCGCTCACTTTCCCCGACCCCGAGGTCGTCTCCCACCTTCGCCAGATCTCGAACGACCTCCGGCTGATTGCCGTCTCCGACACCTACTTCAGTGCCGACCAGCTCCGGTCGATCTTCCGGCACCACCACATCGACGACCTGGGCTGGTCGGCGATCTACACCTCCAGCGACTGGGGCGCGGGCAAGGGTGGGGGGCTCTGGGAGCGGGTCGTGGCAGACGTGGGCGACGATGCGCAGGCGATGGTGCACGCGGGCGACAACCCGGAAGCCGACGTCGTTCTCGCCGCCCGAGCCGGGGTCGTCGGCGTCCACCTGCCGATGAGCACGGACCGTTTCGCCGCGCTGCTGGAGCGGGAGCGCATCGTCGGAGACCTCGGCGATCCCAGCCCGTGGTGCGACGAGCGCCTCGGGGACGGGGGCATTACGGCGGCGCGGCGCCGGGCCAGTCTGCTCACGCCACCGATCTCCCAGCCGTCGCCCGACGAGCAGGTGACGTGGGAGACCGGAACGGCCGTGCTCGGACCGGTCTTCGCTGGGTTCTCGCAGTGGGTGCACGAGCGAGCGGCGGCCGCGGGCTCCGATCGTGCCCTGTGCGTCATGCGAGAGGGCCAGTTCCTACAGAGGCTGCTGCGGGGAGCTCCGGGTGTGGCAGGACACCATCTGGCACTCGACACGGTGCGCGCGTCGCGAGAAGGCTGTGCCAGGGCGTCGATCTACGAGGGCTCCGAAGCCGAGCTCCGGACCTTCCTCGGCCGGCTCAACACCCCGAATGGCAGGCAGGTGGCGACGTCGCTCGGCCTCGACCCGGCCGAGGTGCCCGAGATCGCCCGCCTTCTCTCCGACCTCGATCGTTCGGGTGCCGACGACCGGACGTCCGGGGATGCGATCGTCGACCTGGTGCTCAGCGACGAGGGCCTCTTGCAAGGGGTGGTCGAGCGATCGGAGGTACGGCGGCGGCGACTGATCGCCCACCTCGTGGCCGCCGCGGGTGCGGGCGAGGGACCGGTCATGGTGGTCGACGTCGGCTGGGGCGGCACGATCCTCGAGACCCTCCAGCGCATGGTGGACGAGGAAGGGGAGGAGCTGTCCCTCCACGGCCTCTACCTGCTCGCCCACATCGGCAGCGCCGGGCCGCTCCTTCGCGGATCGCCGCTGGAGGGGTACCTCGGCGACTCGGGGTGCGTGCCCTTCGACCTGGCCGGCATCACCGGCAATCCGGAGCTGGTGGAGCTCGTGTGCATGTGCGACGACGGCACCTTCCTGGAGATGGGGGAGGACGGCGATCCCGTGCTGGCAGAGACGTGGGCGACAGCGGTGCAGAGCGACCGAC
Organism: Acidimicrobiales bacterium; assembly: GCA_050743965.1. GTDB lineage: Bacteria > Actinomycetota > Acidimicrobiia > Acidimicrobiales > RAAP-2 > DAHUZJ01. Next base: position 2,627 of record JBOGGF010000295.1, on the reverse strand, counting down.
GAGCCCTGCTGCAGGAAGCAATCCTGACCTTCCAATCGGCTTGGTCGAGCCAGCGCACACCGAGTGCCCACTTCGAAGCACTCCCCGCGGGGAAGGCGCTGTTGCGGCGTGTACTCGAACGGTTCCTCTCGCTCCCCGATCGCGAAGAGATCGACGCCTTCGGCTGGTGGAGCCACGAGGAGAACTTCGGCAGCCACAACGTCGACCGGGTGGTGCCGACGGCGCTGCGCCCGACGCTCCACCTACGAACGGCCGAGAGCCTGCACCTCGCACCGCCGAACCAGCTGTACTGGGTCGGCGGAGCAGCCGGCCTGGTCGACCCCGAGACGGCCGACGCCGTGTGGCTCATGCGCCGGGGAGCGATCGGGCCTGGTCGGCTCAACGCCGGGCCCGACATCGGATCGGCCGGCATCCTCCAGATGCAGCCGGACGGGTCCGAAGCGGTCCTGGCAGAGGTCCCGCTGGCGTGCAACCGCCGGGGCGCCTGCTTCGTCGAGTGGTCCGGAAGCGCTGAGGGCGCGCTCGACGTCCGGATCCGGCCGAGCGAGCACCCGGCGATCGTCCGGCTCGACTGGTTCGAGATGGTCATCCATGACCGCAGCGGAGCGCCCATCGGCCGATCCGCGTGGACGCCGCCGGACGGCGCCGAGGGCCTCCTGGTCCACGGGGCGACGCTTCTCGGACCCGACATCTATGCCGTCGACGCCCGCACCCGCGTCGGCTCGGCGGCACCGCCCGCGGCGGAAGCCCACTCCGTGACGGTCTCCATGGGCGCGTACTTTCTCTCGGTCCCGCGAGCGCCGGAAGGCAGCGAGTCACTGGTCGGCGTCCGCGAGCAGCTGGCTGCCGCCCGGCGCGAGATCGCCGAGCTCCACGCGACGAAGCTGTTCCGGGCGGCCGCTGCCCCGCGCCGGCTGTACGGGCGCATGCTCGGGCACAGGGATCGACGTCGTCCACGATAGGGAGCCCCCGAGCGCGCTCCCTCGTCGCCCGGTCAACCAGCCGAGCCGCGCAAGGACCCGTCGTGCTCGGGGTGGGTCGCCGAGGAACCCCGGACACTGGCGACGAGCCCGTCGAGGATGTCGGACTCGGACACGAGGCAGGTGCGCGTGCCGAGACGGTGCATGACTTGCCGCAGGACCAGGAGACCACCGACGATGACGTCCTGTCGACCGGCGACCATGCCCGGACGTCCGGCGCGGGCGCGGGCCGGCTCGCGAGCCAGCACATCGACCCAACGGCCGACCTTTGTCGTCGAGAGGACGAAGCGGTGCACCCGGCTCCGGTCGTAGTCCGCCATGCCCTGCTCGAGCATCGCCAGGGTGGCGACCGTGCCGGCCAACCCCACCAGACGACAACCATCCGAGACGTCCCCGAGCGCGAGCCCGTCAGTGGACGCCGCCTCGAGCGATCCGTCGATGAAATGGACGGCCGTAGCGATCTCGTCCTCGGTCGGTGGATCGTGGCGCAGGTAACGTTCCGTGAGGCGAACGCAACCAAGATCGAGTGACGCCGCCCGCAGCTCGGCCCCCCTGCCGATCACCAGTTCGGTCGACCCACCACCGATGTCGAGCACGACCGTGTCGACACCGACCCGGGGCAGGTCCCGGGTCGCCCCGGCGAAGGCCGTCCTCCCCTCCTCGTCGCCGGTCAGCAGCTCCGCCCGAATCCCCACCGCGGCGGTAGCCCTATCGAGGAACTCGTCCCGGTTCGCTGCGTCCCGTACCGCCGAGGTCGCGACGAGGCGGCCACGGACGGCCTGCCGTGCTTCCATCCGTCTCCGGAACTCGGCGAGCACCCGGAGCGTCCGCTCCATTGCCTCTGGGGCCAGCCGCCGGGACTCGTCGACGCCCTCCCCCAGCCTGGTGATCTGCGTCACCCGCTCGATCTCCCGATCGGTGCGGTCTGCTATCAGCATGCGCGTCGAGTTGCTGCCGCAGTCGATGGCAGCAAGCGCCTCCGCCTGCTCAGGCACCGCGCAGCGCCGTCACGACATCCCCCCTCCCGACGCTTCGTACGCGGCGATATCGGCCAGCGATGCGCTCCGCATCGAATCCCCGCCTCCGTCGAAGTAACGCCGGTACCAGGCGACGGTCCGCCGCACCGTCTCGTCGAAACCCCACCGCGGTCGCCACCCCAGGCAGGAGATCGCCTTGTCGGCGGCGATGCGCAGGCTCGCCGCTTCGACGTCCCGCTCGGCGGAGGCCGGCGACACCCATCGACCGCTCCCCCAGGCGCCCACCACCGCGTCGGCCAGCCGGCCGACCGTGGCTTCCTCGCTGGGGAACGGTCCGAAGTTCCACGCCCCGGCCCATCGCTCCGGATCGTCAGTGGCGTGCAGCCGGCCAGCCAGCTGCAGATAGCCCGACAGCGGCTCGAGCACGTGCTGCCACGGTCGCGTGGACCGGGGATTGCGGACGACGAGGTCCTTGCCCGACGAAAGCGCTCGAACCGCATCGGGGACGATGCGGTCGACGGCCCAGTCTCCGCCCCCGATGACGTTGCCTGCCCGCACCGACGCCAAGCGGACGCCATGGTCTTCGACCCGGTCAGCAGGAAAATAGGACGACCGGTACGCGTCCACGACCAGCTCAGCTCCTGCCTTGCTGGCGCTATAGGGATCGTGC
>JBOGGF010000294.1:0-4255 GCA_050743965.1 Acidimicrobiales bacterium | reverse complement strand
GTCCATGGCGGCTGTGTTCGACCGGGTCGGGCACCGCCTGACCGTCGGCGCCAGCTATCTGGCCGCGGCGGGGGGGATCGGCCTGCTCGCCCTTGCAACCGCCAGCCGCAGCGCCGTGCTGGTGACTGTCGCCTTCGTCGTCGCCAACGCCGCGGGCACCGCCGCGTGGACCTCCGCGTATCCCACCTTCACCGAGCTGTTCCCCACGCACCTGCGCGGGGCGGGCGTCGGCGCCTCGGTGGCCGTCGGCCGCATCGGCGCCATCGTCGGCACCCTCGCCCTCCCCACGATCGCCACCCACCTCGGGGCCACCGCCTCCTACCTGCTGGTGATCGGCTTCTGGCTGGCCGGGGTGGCCGCCATCGCCGTCTACTCGCGCAAGGGAGGCGTGGAGCCGGCCTGCCAGCCTTTGGAGCTCATCGCCCGGCCCGCTCCGTCTGCCATGCGCTCCGAGATGCCGGCATGAGATCCACCAGCGGCCTCCCTCTGCCTGAGAGCGGCGTACGCCTCCGGCCGGACCAGTCGGGAGCCGAGCGGCCACGGCGGATCGCTGTCTGCGGCGGCCCGTACGCCAACCCCTACGCGCTCTCGGCCTTCGTCGGCGACGCCCGCTGGCGCGGCTGCGAGCAGCTCTACTGCCTGGGCGATCTCGGTGGCTTTGGCGCCGAGATCGACGAGCTGTGGCCGATCCTCCAGGCAGCCGCCATCACCTGTGTGGCGGGAAACTACGACGTGGCCATCGCCCGAGGCGACCCCGATTGTGGCTGCGGCTATCGCGACCGCCGCGACAACGAGTACGCGCAGTTGATCTACGACCACACCCGCACCCACACCAGCCCCGGCTTCGCCGCCTGGATGGGCCGCCTCCCGACCGAGCGACGAGAACGTGTCGGCGGCAGCGACGTGCACCTCGTCCACGGCTCGCCGCTGGCGCTCAACGACTTTTGGTGGGAGTCGCTCCCCGAAGACGAGCACGCGCGCCGGGTCGCCGCCAGCGACGCGGACGTGATCTGCTGCACCCACTCGGGGCTGCCCTGGCAGCGGCGGATCGGTGGCACCTTGGTGGTCAACGTCGGGGTACTCGGCAAGCCGGCCAACGACGGCCGGCGCGAGGTGTGGTATGCGATCGTCGACGTCGCTGACCGGCAGGCGCAGGCCGAGCTGGTCCCGCTCGCCTACGACTGGGGGGCCCAGGCCGCTTCGATGCGCGCCGCTCGAATCCCTGAATCGTTCGTCGCGACGATCGAGACCGGCTGGTGGACGACGTGCCTCGAGGTGCTCCCCCCCACCGAGCGGGCCCGGGGCCGCTATCACCTCTACCGCTCCTCCCTGCCCACCGCCTTCACCCCCACCGGGGGCACCTGGAGCGACGACGGCGACGACAGGCGCACCCTCGCCAAGCGCACCGCCCCCCGACGCGACAACGGTGTGGCGGACGGTGAGGAACTCCCGGTGGTCCCGCTGTTCGGTAGCGCCTACTTCCCCCGCCGCCTGTGGGTCTACACGAACTTCCACTGCAACCTGGCCTGTGACTACTGCGCGGTGGGCTCCTCGCCGCGCGCCCTTCCTAGGCTGCTTTCCTCGGAACGCTTCCGGGCCCTCGTCGACGAGGGTGTGGCCGAAGGCTTCACCGAGCTTTACCTAACTGGCGGTGAGCCGCTCTTGCACCCCGACATTGCCGATCTGCTCGCCTATGGCACCGCAGCGCTCCCCACCGTGCTGCTCACCAACGCCACGGTGCTGCGCGCCACCCGCCTCGAGCGGCTCCGTGCACTGGCCGGCAACCCGAACCTGGTCGTGCAGACGTCACTTGACGGTGCCCGACCGGCCACCCACGATGCCCATCGGGGAGCGGGTACGAGGGCCCGGACGATGGACGGCATCGCCACCCTCGTCGACTTGGGCCTGGCCGTGCGGGTGGCCATGACCGAGACGCCAGAGAACGCCGACGAGGTCACAGAGGTCGCCGCCCAGCTCGCCAGCGTAGGTGTCCCAGCCGACAGCTTCGTCGTGCGCCCGTTACTGCGCCGGGGCCTCTCCGACACCGGCCTCGACATCACCGAGGCGAGCACCGTGCCCGAGCTGACCGTGGCTGCCGACGGGCTCTACTGGCATCCCGCCGGGGCCGATCGCCACTCCAGTCCCGACATGCGCATCGCGGAGGCCGCGTGCACCCTCGCCCAGGCCAAGCAGCTCGTCGTCCAACGGTTCCTCGCCGCTCGGCTCGGAGACGGGAGCATGCCTCGCCCCTACCGCTGCGCTATATGAGTGCCACCCGACGGTCTCGGCGCCACCCGACCGCCCAGCCGCGTACATGACCCGGATCGCCGTGGGCGTCGACGGATTCGAACCGGACCGCACCGGTCTCCCTGCCGGTCAAAGCTCGGACCAGGAGGCATCCCGGGTGACGGAACAACCAGCCTCGAAGATCGAGGACTACGCGCTCATCGGCGACGGGCACAGCGCGGCACTCGTCGCCACGACCGGGTCGATCGACTGGCTCTGCCTGCCACGCTTCGACTCGGGCGCATGCTTCGCCGCGCTGCTCGGCGGCGCTGACCACGGCTACTGGAAGCTCGCCCCGGAAGCCTCTCCTCGTCGGGTGCTGCGCCGCTATCGCGACGCCACGCTCGTCCTCGAGACCGACATCCACACCGACGACGGGGTGGTCCGGATCGTCGACTGCATGCCCGCCCGCTCCGACCATGCGAGTGTCGTCCGGGTCGTCGAGGGCATCGCCGGGCGGGTCCCGATGCGGATGGAGTTCGTCGTGCGCTTCGACTACGGGTGGGTCGTGCCGTGGATGCAGCGCGCCGGCGACCACCTGCACGGCGTCGCCGGTCCCGACGCCATCTGTCTCGCCACCCCGGTCGAGACGACCGGCGAGAACCTCTCCACGGTCGCCACCTTCACCGTCGAGGCGGGCGAGCGGGTCCCGTTCGTGCTGTCGTGGCACCCGCAATTCGCCGAAGGCCGCTGCGGCGGTGACGCCGGCGAGGCGATCCGCGACACCGAGGCCTGGTGGCAGGAGTTCAGCGCCAAGTGCGCCTACGACGGCCCACATCGCGAAGCCGTTGTGCGCTCTCTCGTCACCTTGAAGGCCCTCACCTACGCGCCGACCGGCGGCATCGTGGCTGCCGCCACGACCTCGCTCCCCGAGCAGCTCGGCGGTGAGCGCAACTGGGACTACCGCTACTGCTGGCTGCGTGACGCCACCTTCACCATACAGGCGATGCTGCGCGCCGGCTATCGCGGCGAGGCCGAGGCATGGCGGGACTGGCTGCTGCGCGTCGCGGCGGGTGATCCCGCCCAGCTGCAGATCATGTACGGACCCTCCGGCGAGCGCCGCCTCACCGAGCTCGAGCTCGACTGGCTCCCCGGCTACGAAGGCTCCCGTCCGGTGCGGATCGGCAACGCCGCGTCGACCCAGGTGCAGCTCGACGTCTACGGCGAGGTCATGGACGCCCTCCACCAGGCCCGCCACGCGGGCATGGAGCCCGACCCGAGCGCCTGGGCGCTGCAACGCGCTCTCGTCGAGCACGTCGAGCGGGTGTGGCGCGACCCCGACGAGGGCATCTGGGAGGTTCGCTCCGGACGGCGCCACTTCACCCACTCCAAAGTGATGGCCTGGGTCGCGATCGACCGGGCGGTGCGCGCCGTGGAGGAGCACGGTCTCGACGGACCCCTCGAGTGCTGGCGGGCGCTTCGCGCCGAGATGCATGCTGAGATCTGCGAGCGCGCCGTCGACACCATGCGCGGCTGCTTCGTGCGCTCCTACGGCTCGACCGAGCTCGACGCAAGCCTCCTGCTGCTCCCCCTCGTCGGCTTCCTCCCGCCCGACGACGAGCGCATCGCGCGCACCATCGACGCCGTCACCTCCGAGCTGTGCGAGGAGGGCCTCGTGCGCCGCTACCGCACCGGCAACGACGGCACCGCCGAAGGCGCCCCCGACGGCCTCGCCGGTGGCGAAGGCGCGTTCCTCGCCTGCAGCTTCTGGCTCGTCGACGCGCTCGTGCTCGCAGGGCGGCGCGAGGAGGCCGAGGCGCTCTTCGATCGCCTCGTCGGGCTGTGCAACGACGTGGGGCTGCTCGCCGAGGAGTACGACGTCGGCGAGGGCCGACTCGTCGGCAACTTCCCCCAGGCGTTCTCCCACGTCGGGCTCGTCAACTCGGCGTTCAACCTTGCCGCGATGCCACAACGAACGGCGCAATGACGACGGTGCGGTTCGTTCTTCCAAGCGACGAGAGCGTTCCGG
>JBOGGF010000293.1:0-10740 GCA_050743965.1 Acidimicrobiales bacterium | reverse complement strand
GCGCGGGCCCGCCACCTCGGCACCCGTTCCGGTCGTGCTCATGAGCTTCCCCTGTCCTCTCCCCTGCCCCCGGACCCTTCGTCGCCCCCGTCCGGACCCGCTTCGGCCGCCGCCCGGTCGGCCGCCGCCGCCGTCTCGTCGGCCAGGGCCCTGGTCGCCGCCGGGTCCCATTTGCCGTGGGCGTTGACCACCAGATTAGGGACGATCCGTACCCGCTCGGGTACCGCCGCCCCCGGCAGCTCGCCTCGCAGGCGCTCGAGCACCCGGGCGACCAACCCCTCTGCGCGAGCGTCGCCGTCGGGGACGACGAACAGCTCGAGGCCGCCGAGCCCGGTCTGGCTCACCGTCACCGCGGCGTGGGCTACCCCGGGCACGGCGACGGCCAGGTCGTGCACCTCCTGGGTCTCGATCCGGTGGCCCCGCACCTTGACCTGCTCGTCGAGCCGGCCCAGGTAGTGCAGCTGGCCGTCGCAGACGACACAGCGGTCCCCGGTCCGGTACGCCCGGGCTCCGGCCCCCTCGCCCTCGGCCCCGCCGAGCAGGTCCGCCTCGTCGAGGAAGCGGGCCCGGTCGGCGGCGTCGCCCCCGAGGTAACCCTGGGCCACGCACGCGCCGGCGAGGACCAGCTCGCCCTCCTCCCCCAGCGGCACCGGGCGGAGGTCGGCGTCCACGACGTAGGCCCTCGAATTCCACACGGGGGTGCCGATCGGCAGCGCACCCTCGCCGGTCACGGCGCCGGCGGCGAAGGGATAGGCGGTGCAGCCCACGGTCGCCTCCGTCGGGCCGTAGTGGTTGAGGAGCCCGATGCCCTCGATGCGGGGGCCGAGGCTGGCAACCAGGGCGGCGTCGAGGCGCTCCCCGCCAAACATGACGGTGCGGGTGATGGCGCGGTAGTCGGGATGGGCGATCCGCTCGAACAGGCGCACATGGGACGGGGTGATCTTGACGAAGGCGAACGGCCGCGCCCGCGGCGCCAGCCACGGCCGAGGGTCCCAGCTGTCGGGGATGAGCTGCACCGACCCGCCGACCATGAGGGGCAGCCACAGACAGGTCACGGCGTGGTCGAACCCGAGGCTGGCGAAGCACGGCGTGGCGTCCCCGGTCTCGAACCCCGTCAGCTCGCGGGCCCATCCCAGGTAGTTCACGAGGGCTCGGTGGTCGACCAGCACCCCCTTGGGCAAACCGGTCGACCCGGTGGTGAAGACGGTATAGGCGACGTCGCCCTGGCGGGCCGCCGGCACCAGGACGCCGGCCGGGCGGGCGCTGGCCCGCACGTCGACGGTCGCCATGCCACGGGGCAGGCTGCCCCCGAGGGCGTCGGCGTCGGCGCACACCATCACCTTGGGCCGCCCGACCTCGAGGATGCGGCGGACCCGCGCCGGCGGGTACGTCGGGTCGATGGGGACGTACCCGGCGCCGAGGGCCATCACCGCCAGGGCGGCGGCCACGACCGGGGCGGTGCGGGTGGCCCAGATGGCCACCTGGTCGCCCCGCTCGACCCCCGCCTCTCCCAGGGCGCCGGCGACCCGGGCGGCGGCGTCCCACAGTTCGGCGTAGGTGAGGGTGCTCCCGTCGGCCTCGACCGCCACCGCGTCCGGCCGCTCGCTCACGTGGGCAGCGACGGCGTCGACGAGGGTGCCCTCGCCCAGCTCGGCGGACCGCCCGTCGAGCACCGTGGGGCGCTCGGCGCCCGGTCCGGGCGCGCCTGCATCGGTGATGCTGGTCATGATGGTGGTGATCGGCTCCCTGGTCACGGCGCTCGAGCGGGTTCCCGCTCCGGGGGCCCACATTAGGCGGCGCTCCCGCCCCCACCGGTGCTTCTCCCCCGGCTCCCCCTGCCGGCACGTGGTCGGGTCATCGTCGCTCAGGCCCGGTCGCCCGCCGGCGCGTCGGCGTCGCCGGCCTGCTCGCCCGCCCAGGCGAGCCGCAGCGCCGTCAGCTCGTCCCGTAGGAGCGCCGCCTCCTCGAACCGCAGATCGGCGGCGGCGGCCTTCATCTCGTCCTCCAGCTGCTCCATCAGCTCGACCGTCTCGGGCGGCGGCTCGCGCCCGGGGGCCCAGCCGCCCCCACCGACAGCCGCCCGGGTCCGCACGGTGCGCGCGGCCTTGCCGCCCCGCACCTCGGCCCGGCTCCGGCGGGCGCGGCCCACCCCGTCCCCGCTGCCCCGGAGGCGCTCGAGGATGTCCGTGACCGCTTTGCGGATGGTCTGGGGGTCGATGCCGTGCTCAGCGTTGTAGGCGATCTGGCGCTCCCGCCGGCGCTGGGTGACCCCGACCGCCTCACGCATCGAGTCGGTGATCGTGTCGGCGTAGAGGACGACGGTGCCGTCCACGTTGCGCGCCGCCCGGCCCATCGTCTGGATGAGGGCCGAGGCCGAGCGCAAGAAGCCCTCCTTGTCGGCATCGAGGATCGCCACGAGCGACACCTCGGGCAGGTCCAGGCCCTCCCGCAGGAGGTTGATGCCGACCACCACGTCGCTGGTGCCGAGCCGCAGTTGGCGGAGGATCTCCACCCGCGTGATGGTGTCGATGTCGGAGTGCAGGTACTGGACCCGGATCCCGGCGTCGGCCAGGTAGTCGGTGAGGTCCTCGGCCATCTTCTTCGTGAGGGTGGTGACGAGCACTCGGCCGTCCCGGGCGACGGCATCCTCGATACGGGCCATCAGGTCGTCGACCTGGCCGCGGGTCGGCTGGATGACCGCCTGGGGGTCGACCAGCCCGGTGGGGCGGATGACCTGCTCGACCACCTGATCGGAGTGGGCCAGCTCGAACGGGCCCGGAGTGGCCGAGACGAAGATCGCCTGGGGGACCCGCCCGACGAACTCCTCGAACCGCAGCGGTCGGTTGTCGAGGGCCGAAGGTAGGCGGAAGCCGTGCTCGACCAGGACGTCCTTGCGCGAGCGGTCGCCGGCCCACTGGCCGTGGAGCTGGGGGATGGCGACGTGGCTCTCGTCGACGACCACGAGGTAGTCGTCGGGGAAGAAGTCGAGGAGGGTGAACGGCGGCTCCCCCGGCTTGCGACCGTCGAGGTGGCGGCTGTAGTTCTCGATGCCCGAGCACACCCCGGTCTCGGCCAACATCTCGAGGTCGTGCTCGGTGCGCGCCCGCAGCCGCTGGGCCTCGAGCAGCTTGCCCTCGGCCTGGAACTGGGCCAGCCGCTCGCGCAGCTCGACCTCGATCGAGCCGATGGCGCGCTGGATCGTCTCGTCCCCGGCCGCGTAGTGGGTGTTGGCGAAGACCACCACCTCGTCCATCGATTCGCCCATCTCGCCCGTCAGGACGTCGAAGGGCACGATGCGCTCGACGGTGTCGCCGAACAGCTCGATGCGCATGGCCTGCTCCTCGTAGGCCGGGTGGACCTCGACAGTGTCGCCCCGGGCCCGGAAGGTGCCGCGCACCAGGTTGAGGTCGTTGCGGTCGTACTGAAGGTCGACGAGCCGGCGCAAGAGGTCGCGCTGGTCGACCTCATCGCCGGCCCGCAGGCCCAGGATCCGTTCCCGGTACTCGTCGGGCGAGCCGAGTCCGTAGATGCACGAGACCGACGCCACCACGATCACGTCCCGTCGCAGCAGGAGGGAAGAGGTGCTGGCGTGGCGGAGCCGGTCGATCTCGTCGTTGATCGAAGAGTCCTTCTCGATGTACGTGTCGGTGGTGGGGAGATACGCCTCGGGCTGGTAGTAGTCGTAGTAGGAGACGAAGAACTCCACCCGGTTCTCGGGGAACAGCTCGCGCAGCTCGGACGACAGCTGGGCCGCCAGCGACTTGTTGGGCTCGATGATCAGCGTCGGCCGCTGCACGGACTCGATCGTCCAGGCGATGGTGGCCGTCTTCCCGCTCCCGGTGATCCCCTGCAGCGTCTGGTAACGGTCGCCACGGCGCACCCCCTCGGCCAGGGCCTCGATGGCCGCCGGCTGGTCCCCGGCTGGCTGGAAGGAGGAGACGACCTGCATCGGCGGCATCGACAAGATCGTACCGGGGGCTGTCACGGCCACCCCGGCGCGGGTCACGGCCGCCCCGGCGCGGGTCACCGCCGCAGCGAGGTGCGGACCCGCGCAAGGAGTCGGGTGGCGTGGAAGCCCACGGCAACGGCGACGGCCAGGGCCACGACGGGGTCGAGCCACGAGAGCCCGTGGGCGACGAACATGACCGCCCCGGCGACCGCCACGCCGCCGGCGGCGGCGGCATCGGCGGCCGTGTCGAGCAGGACTGCCTGCACGCTGAGGCGTTCGTGCGACGCGCCGGCCGCCCCCGCCTCCTCCCGCTCCTCGTCGCCGGTGCCGACCCCTTCCCCGCCGGCGATGCCGTCATCGAACCCGTCCCCGTCGGCGTCCCCGCCCAGCAGGAGGGCGCCGCCCCACATGACCACGGCGGCGACACCGCTCGCCACGAGCACCGGCAGCCCGTGGACGTCAGGCGTCCCGGTGGCGAGCCGCTCGACCGCGCCGGCGGCGACGAGGAGCGTGACGACCAGGAGCCACCCGGCGTTGACCAGGGCGGCGTAGCGGGTGGCGCGGGGGAAGCCCCCGGGGCGGGTCGCCGTCGGCGGGCGGTGGGCGAGGTGGATGGCGAGGAGGGTGACGCCGACCGCCGCCGCGTCGGCCAGGTAGTCGGCCCCCTCCGCCCACACGGCCAGGGAGTGGGCCGCCGCCCCGACGGCGACGAGTGCGCCGACGAGGGCGAGGTTGGCACCCAGGACGGCCCGCAGCCGGGCCGACCTGGTCACGGGCCGCTCACCGCCGCCGGGCGGCGAGCCACTCCCACAGCCGGTCGACCTCGCGCTCGAGGTGGCGCGGGGTCCGGGCGTTGTCGACGACGAAGTCGGCCAGGGCCCGGCGCGCCGCCCTCGGCAGCTGGGCGGCCACCCGGGCCGCGGCGTCCTCCCGTGCCATGCCCCGATGGGCCACCAGCCGCTCGATCGCCACCCCGGTCGGGCAGTCGACGACCACGACGGCGTCGAGGCCGAGCGTCACCCGGTGGGCGGCGGTGAGGAGCGGGACGGCGAAGACGGCCACGGCACCGGCGTCGGCACGGGTGAGGGCGTCGCGCCGCGCCAGCATCGCCGCCCCGATGGCCGGGTGGGTGATGGCGTTGAGGTCGGCCAGGGCGCCCGGATCGGCGAAGGCGAGCGCGGCGAGCGCCGGGCGGTCGATCGTCCCGTCGGCCGCCACCACCGCCGGCCCGAAACGGTCCACCAGCGGTGCGTACGCCACCCCACCGGGCGCCACCAGCTCCCGGGCCAGCACGTCCGCGTCCACCAGGATCGCCCCCCGGGCGACGAGCAGGTCGGCCACGGCCGACTTGCCCGCTCCGATGCCGCCGGTGAGCCCGATCGCCAGCATCTGCCGGGCGGCTCAGCCGGTCGCCGCCGCGCCGACGGGCGGGCGCGAGGGGCGGAGCGGTCGCCGGGCCACGGCGAACAGGACCAGGGTGGTGTCGTCCACGTCCTCGGTCACGAACCAGTCGTCGGCGATGATCCCGGTCGACCCGCCGGCGTCACCGCGGGCGATGAGCCGGTAGGCCACCGGCAGCAGCCGGGTGTAGGCGCCGACGTACCACGAGCGCGGCAGGCGGTGGCGCAGGTCGAGGAGGTCCAGGCGCAGCACCTTATGGGCCCGGGCCCGGCGGGCGGCGAAGTCGGACTTCACCCGGGGCACGGCGTCGACGGCGCCGAGCCAGACGTCGGCAAAGTGCCGCCGGAGCAGGGCGCCCAGCTCAGCCCGGTCGAAGAGGTGGAGGTGAAACGGGTTCTCGAAGTCGGCCGGGCGGTTGGGCGTGAGGAAGAACGCCGTGCCGCCGTCGGCCAGCACCCGGGCCACCTCGCCGACGTGGCCGGCCGGCTCGGCGAAGTGCTCGACCAGGTGGGACGACGTCACCCAGTCGAAGGCCCGGTCGGCGAGCCCGAGCCGGAGGGCGTCCATGGTGGCCGGGTGGAGACCTTGGGCGCCGAACCGCCGGGCGGCGGTGGCGGTGGCATCGGCGTGGTAGTCGACCGCGACGACCGGACGGCCCGCCTCCGCCAGCCGGACCGACTCGAAGCCCTGGCCGCAGCCGACGTCGAGAAGCCTGCCGGGGCCGAGCCGCTCGAGCACCGCCCGGTAGCCGGCGTCGTGGAGGGCCAGGAGCGAGTCGGGGGTCACTCCCTCGTGGGGTCGCTCGCCCGTCAGCCTCGCCCCGGGTCGTCCCACGGCCCCGCCCCTCCTCCCGCTCGTCCGGAACCCTACGACCCCCGCCACCTCGGGCAGCTGCTTACACTACCGAGCGACGATCGAGGGGGGCGGCCACGGCACGCCGCGCCGGCAGACCGCGCCCGGCACGGTAGATCGCGTCCGGCACGGCAGGCCACGCCGGAGGCTGGACCGCAGCCGCACCGCAGCCGGGCGGCACCGCCCGCCGGCGGGATCCCTCGGCGCGCCGCGCACGATGACGACGACGACCCCGCCAGCCGCGACCGCGGCCCCCACTCCCGCCCGCTGGCGCCGGCTGGGGTCGGCGGCTGCCGCCCGAGGGTGGGCTGGCGGCCTCGGTGCGGCAGTCGAGCACCTCGCCCTGGCGGCCGTCTGCCTCGCGCCCCTCCTCCTGGCGCGGCCGGGCGTCGTCACGCCCGACACCAAGACGTACCTCTCCCTCGACCCGTCCCGCTTCCTCTCCCAGGTGGCCACCGTGTGGAACCCCACCGTGGCCCTGGGCACCGTCACCCACGAGTACCTCGGCTACCTGCTGCCGATGGGCCCGTACTACGCCGCCACGGCCGCCCTGCACGTGCCGACGTGGGTGGCCCAGCGGGTGTGGCTCGGCGGCATCCTGTTCGCCGCCGGCGCCGGGGTCCTCTTCCTCTGCCGGGTGCTCGCCATTCGGGGCCCGGGCCGTCTGGTGGCGGCTCTCGCCTTCGCCCTCTCGCCGTACTTCCTCCAGTACGCCGGGCGGATCTCGGTGATCCTGCTGCCCTGGGCCGGGCTCCCGTGGATGGTGGCGTTCGCCGTCCTGGCCCTGCGACGTGGCGGCTGGCGGTTCCCGGCACTGTTCGCCCTCGTCGTCGTGCTCGTGAGCGGGATCAACGCCAGCTCGGTCCTCTACGTCGGGCTGGCGCCGGTGCTGTGGCTCGTCTACGCCGTGGCCGTCGAGCGGGAGGCGACGGCCCGGCGAGCGGTGGCGACGGCCCTGCGGATCGGCGTGCTCTCGGCGGCGGTGAGCGCCTGGTGGATCGCCGGGCTGGCGGTCGAGGCAGCCTACGGGGTCGACGTCCTGCGCTACACCGAGACGGTCTCCTCGACCAGCCAGACGTCGAGCGCCGCCGAGGTCCTCCGGGGCCTCGGCTACTGGTACTTCTACGGCGGGGACCGCCTCGGCCCGTGGACGCAGTCGGCCGTGCTCTACACCCAGCGGGTGTGGGTGGTGGCGATCTCGTTCGGCGTGCCGGCGCTGTCGTTCCTCGCCGCCGTGCTGGTCCGATGGCGGCACCGGGCGTACTTCGTGCTCCTCGTCGTGGTGGGCATGGTGCTCTCGGTCGGCGCCTTTCCCTACACCCACCCGACGCCGGTCGGCGGCCTCTTGAAGTCGTTCATGACCGGCACCACCGCCGGACTGGCCATGCGATCCACCGACCGGGCGACGCCCCTCGTGGTCCTCGGCCTGGCCATGCTGCTCGGCAGCGGCGCCGCCGCCGTGTGGGCCCGGCTGCCCCGGACCGGCCTGGTCACCGGCCTGATGGCCATGGCGGTGGTGGTGGCCAACAATCCGGCCCTCTTCAACGGCGATGCCGCGGTGGCGAGCACCTTCCACCAGCCGGCGACGCTGCCCTCCTACGAGCTGGCGGCGCTCCACTCCCTCGACTCGGTCGACCCGGGCACCCGGGTGCTCGCCATCCCGGGCAACGACTTCGCCGCCTACCGCTGGGGCAACACCGTCGACACGCCCCAGCCGGCGGTCCTCACCCGGCCGTTCGTCACCCGCGAGCAGCAGGTCATGGGGTCGATGGCCACCGCCGACACCCTCTACGCCATGGACGCCCCCATCCAGACAGGCGTCGAGGACTGGTCCTCGCTGGCACCGATGGCCCGTCTCATGAGCGCCGGCAACGTGCTGGTGGAGTACGACCAGGCCTGGGAGCACTACGGCACGCCACCGCCCCGACTGCTGGCCCACGCCCTGGCGTCCACGCCGCCGGGGCTGACCGGTACCCGGTCGTTCGGCACGCCTCGGCCGAACCGCCCGGAGCACCCGATGATCGACGAGGCGGACCTGGCGGCCCCGAACGACCTGCCGTGGCCGTCGCCGCTCGTGACCTACGCCGTGCCCGGCACCCGGCCGATCACCCGGGCCGAGCCCGACCGGGGGGCCCTCGTCGTCGCCGGCGACGCCACCGGCCTCGAGGCCCTGGCCGGGACCGGCCTGCTCGACACCAAGAGCGCCGTCTACTACGCCGGGAACCTCGACGCCCACCCCGCCCAGCTCCGCCGGCTCCTCGCCGGGGGCGCCACCCTGGTGGTCACCGACACCAACAAGCTGCAGGCCTTCCGGTGGGACACCCTGCAGGCGAACTACGGCTACACCCAGACGCCGTCCGACCACCCGGCACGGACCGACCCCAGCGACAGCCCGATCGACCTCTTCCCGGGGGCACCGACCGCTGCCCACACCGTCGCCCGGTACTCGGGCGCGCTCGACGTGACCGCGTCCTCCTACGGCAACCCCGTCTCCTACACCCCCGAGGACCGCGCGTACGAGGCGCTCGACGGCAACCTCGACACCGCCTGGCAGACGGGAACCTTCGTCCCCGACCCCGCCGGCCAGTGGTGGCAGGTCCGCTTCGGTGGGGGCGTCACCGCCAACCACGTCACCCTGGTCCAGCCCCAGCGGGGCACAACGTCCCGGTGGGTCACCAAGGCGACGCTCACCTTCGACGGCGGGGAGCCGGTCACCGTCCGGCTCGGCCCGGCCTCCCGGCGGTCCGGTGGCCAGACGATCGCGTTCCCCTCGCGCACCTTCCGGACCCTGCGGGTACGGATCGACGCCACCAGCAACGACCACGCGTCGACGGCAGGCGCCTCGGCTATCGGCTTCGCCGAGGTCCAGGTGCCAGGGGTCCACGTGACCGAGGAGCAGGTGATGCCGAGCGCCCTGCTGTCGCGGGTGGGGACCGCCTCGCTGGCCCACCGGCTGGTCCTGACCATGACCCGTGAGCGGGTGTCGCCCTACGCCCCGCGTACGGACCCCCAGACCCACATCGTCGACCGCTTCAGCCTCCCCACGGCCCGAACCTTCACCCTGTCGGGCACGGCCAGCATCTCCGCCCTCATCCCCGACGACGCGATCGACCGCCTGGTCGGCATGGGCGGGGCCACAGGGACTGGGGTGGTGGCCTACTCGAACGGCCGGCTGCCGGGCGACCTGCAGGCCACCGCGGCCGCGGCCGCCGACGGCAACCCCGCCACGGCCTGGCAGCCCGGCTTCGGCGACGCCTCCCAGAAGGGCGATTGGCTGGAGTACGACCTGCCGCGGCCCGTCACCTTCGACCACTTGGCACTGCAGGTCGTCGCCGACGGCCGGCACTCGGTGCCGACCTCGATCCGCGTGAGCACCCAGACAGCCACACAGCGGACCACCACCACGCGGTCGGTCACGCTGCCCCCGATCGCCGACGGGCACACCCCCGGCGCCACCGTCACGGTGCCGGTCACCTTCCCGGCCATCACCGGCCGGCGTGTCCGCATCACCGTGACCGGCGTCCGCCTCGAGCACACGACCAACTACTACTCCCCGACCCCGATCGCCCTCCCGCTCGGGATCGCCGAGGTGGGCATCCCCGGCGTCCAGGTGCCGGCGGTCCCCGCCACGCTCCCGGGCACCTGCCAGTCCAACCTGCTCACCGTCGACGGGCACCCGGTCACAGTCCGGATCGTCGGCTCGACCGCCACCGCCCTGTCGGACGGGACGGTCCAGGTCCAGGGGTGCGGCCCCGACGCCGGCGGGATCGCCCTCGGGGCCGGCACCCACGTGCTGGCCACGGCGGTCGCCCACAACACCCTCGTTCCCCCCGCGGTCGACTGCGCCGCCACCGCCAGCTGCACCGGCTGGAACATCGACCAGCTCGACCTCGACTCCGCTGCCGGCGGCGGGCCGGAACCCTTCGCCACCGGGCCGAGCGCGGCGGTCGGCCCCCTCGCCCCGCCGGCGGCCGGGCCGGCACCGGCGGTCACCACCACGGCCGAGAGCGCCACCTCGCGCCACCTCGACGTGAAGGGCGCCACGTCCCCGTTCGAGCTGGTGCTCGGCGAGAGCATCGACGCCGGCTGGCACGCTGTTGCACACCCAGCCGCGGGAGCCCCTCCCGGCAGCCGGCCCGTCGACCTCGGTGGGCCCGGACTGGTCGACGCCTTCGCCAACGGGTGGCAGGTGACGGCGGCCGACCTGGCGGCGCTCGGGGCGGCGGGCGCCGGCGGCACGCACGCCTTCACCGTCTCGCTCGCCTGGGCCCCACAGCGCACCGTGTGGATCGCCCTCGGGGTATCGGGCGCTGCCGTCTTCCTGTGCCTCCTCCTCGCCTTCCTGCCCGCGCGCTGGCGGCGCGGCCCCGCGGCTCGGGGCCGGCGTGGTCGAGGGGGCCGGCGTGGTCGAGGGGACCGGCATGGCCAGCGTGGTCGGTGGGTCCCGGGGACAGGATGGGCTCAGCCGGCTCGGCACGCTCGGCCGGCTCGGCCGGCTCGGCCGGCCCGGCACCGCGAGCGGGAGCAGGCCGCAACGG
>JBOGGF010000292.1:0-5085 GCA_050743965.1 Acidimicrobiales bacterium | reverse complement strand
GGGTCCACGAACAGGCAGTGCGGGTCGGCGGTCGTGACGGGGGAGGGGTTTGTGGACGTGCCGAAGTTCGGCTTCGATGTGACGTAGATCGAGTCGTTGGTGAAGACCGGACCGTTGATCGTGTCCTGGGGGCCGAAGAACACCTCCGAGCAGGCACCGCCGGGCCCGCCGTAGCTTGTGCCGGTCCAGTCGTAGTGGCACGACGACGAGGGCTGTGTGTCGAGCGCCGGGTCGGTGGCCTCGTAGTTGCTCCACCAGATGTGGGTGAGGAACCCGTTGCGCGGGGCGAAATTGGCCACCGAGCTTTGGTAGCGGTAGTGCCCGGGCGTGCCGGCGGCCCCGATCGTCATGATCTGCACGTACTCGAAGTTGCCGGACCCCGGTGTCTGCGTGCAGGTGGTGGCCGTTGTCAGCTTGTGGCTGAAGCAGAACTGCGGGTTCGTCCACAGGTACCACTCCGGCACGATGCCGGCCTGTGTGGTTGTGGCGACCTCCGTCCAGGTGTCGTACTCGATCCCGTTGGCCGGGCTGGTGCATGTCCGGCGGGTGCTCGACGCGTTGCACGTCACCAGCGTCGGCTGGGCGTTGATCTCGTTCAAGTAGCTGTTGATGCCGGCCTCGAGCGCCCGGTAGGCGTAGTGGGTCACGGCGTCGCCCTGTACCAGGGGATCGTTCTGCATCGCGTTGGTGGCGAGCAGCGTGCTGCCGGTCACGAGCAGCATGACGATGCCGAGCACCATGGCCAGCGCCGCCTGACCCTGCTCGCCGCGCGATCGGTGTGCGGCCACGGCTCGCCACCCTGGACGGAGCCGCCACGCCGAGGTTCGTCTGGTCATCGCCTCACCCCACCGATGGATCGAAGAGCATGGACGTCGAGGACACGAGGAAGATGCCGGTGTCGTCCTCGGCCTGGTTCCCGCCGTTGAGCGAGCTCGTGTTGGCATTGATCTGGAGGTCGTAGCTCACAGAGTCGATCTCGCCCGGCGGGCATGTGGCGAACGGCTTGAGCGATGTCAAGGCCGTCTCCGCCTTGCAGGTTGTGGTGCCGAACTCGGTCGCGTCCGTCGAGCTGCAGCCGGAGGGTGCCCCGCTCAGGGCGCACACCGTCGTCGTGGCCATCGGCTGGCCCGGTGTCGCCTGGGGGCCGTAGGCGTAGACGAAGAGCGGTTTGTGGTTGGCGCCGTCCTTCACGTGTGTGATCTGCACGAGCAGGTGCGTCTTGGCCGACGACCAGGTGCACGTCTTGGCCGAGCTCGAGGTTGTCGGGCACGAGCTCTTCGTGGCCGGCGTGACGGCCACCGTGAAGGTGGATGTTGGTGCGGCGCACAGTGTCTGGTCCGACGATGTCGGGGTGCACGACGCCTTCACCTCCTCCGGCCCGTTCGGTGTGCCGACGTCCGAGTAGAAGGTCATCGACGTGGGCGTGATCGTCCCCGGGACGAAGGCGGGCACCGGCGGTCTGTCCGAGACGGACGGGTCCGGCGCCACGGCCGAGCGGACAAGCCGCTGCAGGTTCGTCGACAGCCACAGCTGCTGGTCGACGTTCGCGTAGGTCACGTCGACCCGGCTGGTGGTTCGGAGCAGGGTCGTGACGATCGGCAGGGCGATGGCGAGCAGGATGCCCAGCGTCAGCATGACCACGAGCATCTCGACCATGGTGACGCCCTGCTCGTCCAGCTCCCTCGTGCGCCGTAGCCGTGCGAAGGGGCCCGTCCCCTGACGCGGCCTCATGTGACCGTCACCGTCACCGGCGTGGGGAGCGGCGCCGCCACGCCTGTCACCACCGTCGCCGTCGGAGAGACCTGGACCGTCTTACTGGCCGTCGTGCCGTCCGGGGCGGTGACGGTCAGCTCGTAGGTGTCGTAGACGACGTCGAACCCGCTGAGCCCCGACGGTCCCGTACGCTCGCCCGCGAACGTGGCCGGCGGCGAGTCCCCTGTGACCAGGTGGAGCGGTTTGCAAGTGCCGCGGCCCGATGTGATGGACGGGTCGTTGAGGCCTGTGGCTGTGAGCAATGTCACGGTGATCGACGCCCCCGCCACCGGGCTCCCGGCCGCCGTCTGCACGGCGACGGGCAGGAGGCCCATGGGGAGGGTGGCGGTGGCGCTGCCGCCGGGGGCCGACGTGACCGAAGTGGACGCGGTCGACACCTCTGCGGTGCACTCGGCTGCTGCCACCGTGTAGCCGGCGAAGAAGGGGAATAGCGGGCCGATCGAGCTGGCGTCGGTCGCTGGCGCCGTCAGGACGAGCGTGTTCGATGTCTTGAGGTTGGCACTTTGGACGGCGATCGGGACGTGGGTGACGTACATCCCGGCGAGCCCCGTGGTGGGTGTGGCCGGTGTCCACTTGGCGGCCGTGGGCGTGCCGTCGAGGAAGAGGGCGCTGCTCGGCGTCGCCCCGGTGGCCGAGCAGGAGCCGCCCGCGGTGCAGGCGATCCCCGAGAAGAACGCCGGGGTCACGCCGGACGGGAGTGCGAGGGTGGCGGCCGTCCACACGCCGCTCGAGCCGAGCTCCAGTACGACGGCGGCCGACTGCCCACCGGTGGTCGCCGACCCGACGGCCACGCAGTGGGTGGCCGAGACGCAGCCAGCTTCGGTCACCGCGTTGACCGTCGGACTGGTGGGCATCGCCCCGACGGTCCAGGCGGTGCCGGATGGAGTCAGGACGACCGGACCCGTCGACGTCGAACCCAGGGCGACGCACGCTGTCGCCTTGGCGCATGTGAGCTCGTAGATGCCGGTCGTCGCCGGGGCGCTGTCGAGCACCCAGGCTGTCCCGGTGCCGAGGGAGAGCAGCACTCCCGCTGTGGCGGTCCCGCTGTTCTGGGTGCCGGCGACGTAGCAGGAGGTCGTGGACGGGCACGACAGCAGGGACAGCGCCGTGAGGGTCAGCCCGCCCGTCGGGAGCGGGTCCGGATTCCATGTCGGTCCGGACGGACCGGCGGACAGCGAGAGGATCTCCGGGCCGGCGCCGGTGGCGGCCAGAGCGAAGCAGGCCGTGGCCGAGGCGCACGCCAGCTGGCTCAGGCCGGTGGTCGCCGGCGGGGACTGCAGGGTGCCCGCCTTCCATGTCGTCGCGCCGGAGAGCGACAGGATGGCCGGGGTACCCGAGACGACGGCGACGGCGTCGCAGGCGGTGGAGGCCGGGCACACCAGCCCCGATACGTAGGTCGTGCCGGCCGGCAGCGTGTCGGGCGGTGTCCAGGAGAGCGCGCCGGTGCCCACGGTGGCCGACAGCACGACCGGCCCGGTCGTGCTGGTGCCGACGGCGTAGCAGGTGGGGCCGGGCGGGCAGGTCACGCTGCTCAGGGAGGTGACGCCGCTGGGCAGGGAATCCAGGGTGAAAGTGGGGCTCGAAGCTGTGGTCGGCGCCGATACCGACGCGCCGACCGAGGCACCGCTGGTGTATGTCGTGACCTTGGAGCCGACGACCACGCACCGGGCGGCCGTGCAGGCGGTGTCGGCGGCACGGCTCATGGTGGTCAGGCGGTGCACGGACCAGCCCGCTGTCGTGCGGACCGAGACCTCGGCGAGCGGTGTGGCGGTCGGCGCGCTGGCCGTGGTGGGCTCCTGCCCGGTCGCCACGCAGAGGAGCTTCCCGGCGCCTGGGCACGTCACCCCCCCCTCGGTGGCCGTGGTGGTCGGGTACTGCAGGCTGACGAGCGACCCCTCGTCGTACTGGAACGTCGTGGTGGTCACCTGTCCGACGCTCACCGTCAGCCCGGTCTGGGTCGCCCGGGCGGCCTCGTTGGCGTTGGCGGCCCAGGCGTGGGTGACGGGCGGACCGACCTGCAATGTGTTGGTCGGCGTGCCGGGCGTCGGATCGCCCACGGTTGCGCTGTAGGTCCCGGCCGGCACCTGCTCGAAGGCGCACCCGTGGGCGTCGGGGTAGATCGTCGTCTGGAAGGTGGCGGCTGTCGGTGCCGGCGGCGACCGGAGGGTGACGGGGACGGCTCTGACCCGGGTGGCCCAGGCGTAATGGTTCGACGTGGCATCCTTCGGCGTTGTCGTCGCCGGGTCGCCGCTCACCTGGACGGCCAGGAACCCCTCCGTCGGCAGCCCCGACGGGGGGTAGTCGATGATCGTGCTGTCGGTGACCTCCTGGGTTGTGTGGCTCCAGTGCACGGTCACGAGTAGGTCCATGACTCTCGGCGCCGCGCCGGACGTGCACAGGTCCGGATCGCTCCCTTCGTACGGCACCCACTTGAACCGGGAGTCGACGGTGTAGCTGACGCCCGATCGCTGGAGGGGTGTCGGGGTCTCGAGCGTGGTGGCGTCCGTGATCGGCTGGCCTTTTGTGAGGTGTGGCCCAGAGTTGTTGAGCAGCTCGATGTACTGCTCGGCGATCGAGAGGGCGGTCAGCTGCTCTCGGGAGCTCGCCGCCTGCCCGATCGAGTTGACGAGCACCGATGCCACCGGGACGAGCGCGATCAGGAGCACCGTGAAGGCGACCATCACCTCCACCAGCGTGAAGCCACCGTCGCCACGCCGATCCGCGCGGATCCAGGCCTCCCCCCGAAGGGTCGGGGACCGCGCCGGCACCAGCGCGGGGACGCGCCGGAGGTCGCCGCCCGCCAACCACCGGCGCGCGACGCCCCACACGGCCTCCCGCAGCCGGTCCCCGACCGTCTGGCGACGGCGACGGGGGCTCCGGGGGCTCCGGAGGCCGTCAGATGTGACCGCCCTTGCCGCGGGCATGGCTCTCCCTCTGGCCGGCGCTCCTTCGTGAGCGCTCAACCGGGGTATCGGCAGGTGGGGCCGGCATCTTGATGGGTCCGGGCGCGATCGTCGGGCCCGGATCCGGCGGGAACGGGGTAGAGCACCTTCCGGGTACCCGACTGCCGCCCGATTGGCGGCGCGGGCGGGCTCGAAGGCGCGGCCCGGCGGGCCTCACGAGGGCGAAACGACGAGCACGCCGAGTTGTTACTATCTACATAGGAGAAATCCCGGTCCGCCCGGGAGGAAGGGGCGCAGCCGATGAGACGGCGGCGTCCCACCGGGGTGGCCCGGTCCCACCGGGCTGCCAGACGACGACGGCAAGACGACGGCAAGGACAAGGAGAACCAGTATGGCGACGCTCGATCTC
>JBOGGF010000291.1:0-2487 GCA_050743965.1 Acidimicrobiales bacterium | reverse complement strand
GATCTGGGCCAGCCCCTCGGCTGCCGCCTCCTCGTTGCACGTGCAGCGCACAATGTCGGCGCCGGCGGCCGCCAGTGCGTAGATCTGCGCCAAGGTCCCCTCGACGTCGGCCGTCTTGGTCGTGGTCATCGACTGCACCGACACCGGGGCCCCGCCGCCGACGGCGACGTCGCCCACGTGGATCCGTCGGGTCGTGCGGCGCGGGCTGAGCAGGGCGGACGAGAGCTCCATGCCCTCCATTCTGCCTTGTCGGGGTGAGCGGCCGTGCACCAAGTACCCGCCGTGGACCAGCGGCCTAGTGGAACGGGTTGGCGATCGGGTGGGCGATGTCGAGGAAGACGGCGGAGCCCACGATCACCAGCAGCACGGCCATGAAGGCGTAGGCGACCGGCAGGAGCTTGCGGGCATCGGCCTGGTAGTAGGGCTGGCCGCGCCGGGTGCGGACCCGCTCGTAGAGGGCAATGACGACGTGCCCGCCGTCGAGCGGGAGCATCGGCAGCATGTTGAGCAGGCCGAACACGATATTTAGGGCGATCAGGATCTCGATCAGGTAGAGCATCCCTTGCTGCTCGGCCTGGGTGGCCACCCGAGCCGCGCCGATGAGCGACATCACCCGGTTGGAGGACTGCGGGTGGCTGGCGGCGTGCTGGGCCACCTGCGGGCTGGACACCTGGTTGAACAGCGAGCCCAGCCCCGAGGCCGAGAAGGCGTGGACCAGCCCGCCGACGGTCGTCGAGGTCACCCGGCCCACGTCGACGCCGGCGGTGCCGACGGCCCGCAGCGGCCCCTCGCCGGTGAAGACGGTCACCGGCAGGATCTGCACCCCGAGCAGCCACTCCTTCGTGCCGTTCTTGCCCGGCCCGAGCACTTCCTTTGTCCCGGCGGTGATGTGGGCGACCTGCGGCGTGGCGGTGGCGGTGCGGCGATGGCCGTGCCGCTCGAACGTCAGGGTGACCGGCTTGCCCTTGGCCGCCTGGATGTCGGCCGGCAGCTGTGTCGTTGTGGTAATCGCGTGCCCGTCGACGGCGACGATCTTGTCCCCCGACTTCAAGCCGGCCGCCTGGGCGGCGGTCTGGGCGTGGCCGGGCCATGAGCTGAAGCCGGTGACCTCGGGGGTATTGGCACTCGGCACGCCGAAGCTGACGACGGCGATCCACGCCAGGGCGAAGGCGATGGCGTAGTGCATCACCGAGCCGGCCGAGGCCACGATGACCCGACGGTGGAAGGGCTGCTGGCGGTAGGCGTGCGGCTCGTCAGCCGGGTCGACCTCCTCCAGGTTGTTCATGCCGAGGATCTTCACGTAGGCCCCGGCGGGGATCGGCTTGATCCCGTAGTCCGTCTCCCCCCACCGGAACGACCACAGTCGGGGCCCGAACCCGATGAAGTACTCGGTCACCTTCATGTGGCTCCACTTGGCCGTGGCGAAGTGGGCCAGCTCGTGGAGGGCCACGAAGAGGAAGATGAGGGCGAGAAAGACGAGCAGGTCGGCCAGGCCGGCGACCAGGAAGGCGACCACGATGGCGGCCACGACGAGCAGTGCCCGCACGGCCCGGATCATGCCGCGGCCAGCCTCCGCTCCACTGCCGCCTCGGCGAAGGCCCGGGCACGCCGGTCGGCCTCCAGGACGTCCTCCACCGCCTCGAGGGGCGCCTCGTCGCACGCCTCGAGGGTGTCCGCCACCACCTCGGCGATGCCCAGCCATCCCAGCCGGCCGTCGAGGAAGGCGGCCACCGCCACCTCGTTGGCGGCATTGAGCCACGCCGGCGCCGACCTGCCCCGCCTCCCGGCCTCGTAGGCGAGGGCGAGGCAGGAGAAGACGGCCCGGTCGGGCGGCTCGAACTGGAGGGAAAGCGGCGCGGTCCAGTCGATGGCGCCGAAGGCGACCGGGAGGCGTTCGGGCCACCCCATCGCATACCCGATCGGCAGGCGCATGTCGGGGAGGGAGAGCTGGGCGATCGTCGCCCCGTCGACCGTCTCGACCATCGAGTGGACGATCGACTGGGGATGGACCACCACCTCGATCCGGTCGTAGGGGACGTCGAAGAGCTCATGGGCCTCGATCACTTCGAGGCCCTTGTTCATGAGGGTCGACGAGTCGATAGTGATCTTGCGGCCCATGTTCCAGGTCGGGTGGGACAGAGCGTCGTCGATGCCCACGGTCGCCAGCTCGTCGAGGCCGCGCCCGCGGAAGGGGCCGCCCGACGCCGTCACCCACAGCCGCGCCACGCCGCCCGGCACGGCGGCCAGGCACTGGTGGATGGCGCAGTGCTCGGAGTCGACCGGCACGATCTCGGCCCCGGGCGTCTGCCGGGCTCGCTGGACCACCGGCGCCCCGGCGATGAGCGACTCCTTATTGGCCAGGGCCAGGCGCCGCCCGGCCTCGAGGGCGGCGAGGGTCACCGGCAGGCCGGCGAACCCGACCACCCCGTTGACCACCACCTCGGCCGCCCGGGCCGCCGCCACCAGCCCTTCGGGCCCGGCCAGCAC
>JBOGGF010000290.1:0-6864 GCA_050743965.1 Acidimicrobiales bacterium | reverse complement strand
CTGTGTGCACTGTATAACCGGAGATCGTTGTCGCACCGACCCCGGAGTTGGTGGCAGCGACGGTATTCGTCGCCATGAAGGCGAAGCCGCCGCTAGCGATGGCCGCGGCCCCGCCCCAGAGGGCGAGACGACGGGGTAGTCTCCTCATTGATTCGGGTCCTTTCCTGAGTCGGCCCGCCGGCTGGATTCCGATTGCCTGGCCGGTGGGCACTTCTAGCCATCGGGCGCCGCTGCGTCATCCGGCTCACGCCGCGACTTGACGACCACCCGCCGTGCGGTGGCGGCTTCCGCATGTGCGGATTATCCGCCACCCCCGTGTTTGTACGCCCATTGCTTCTGCCGGTCATCCGCAAAATTGAGGAAATCGGTCAAGTTGGCGCGTGGGGGCGGTTTCGTCCGGCGTTTGGGCGCCGTCCGTCGAGAAGCAGAGGGCCCGGCGGGCTCCGGGGGATCTTCGGCCCAGATGCCGGTTGCCTCAGGGGTGCCAGCCCTCTAGAGTCGCAGTCACCACGACAGGATGTCGGGCCCCGAGGGGGACGCGTGGCAGAGGCGGGTGTCGGTGAAAGCTCTCCGGCAGCGGGAGTCGGTGCGGTGGGCACAGGCGGTGCACCGGCACGGCACTCTGCTGCTCGGCGGGGCCTGCGCGGCGTCGGGACCGGATCGTGGTGGCGTGGAATTCGGCGGTGCGATCGCAGCGGCGGTCGTAGGAGGATGGGGAGTGGCGGGTAGGTGAAGGTACCGGTTGACGCCTATGCGGGGCCCGACCGTCGGCAGCGCTTGCCCCGGATCGTGCACGAGCCCAACCGGCGCCTGCTGGTCACCCTTGCCCTTGCCGTCCTCGCCTACGGCGTCGCCGTACCCACCGGCGTGGCCGAGCTGCTGGGGACAGGTCGGACCGTCCAGGCGTCCATCGTGGCCACGATCGTGTGTGCCGTCCTGTTCGCTCAGGGTGGACTCCTCTTCCTCTTGCGTTGGCGGCTGACGGGCGACGGGAGGACCTGCCTCCTCGGCGTTGCCGCCCTCCTGTACGGCTTCCTCGCTGCCCCGCTGGCCGAGGTGTTCAGCTTGTTGGGCGCCGACGCCACCCACCGGGCGGTCCTCGAGCCCATCGCCCAGGGGCTGGTCGGGATCGTCGCTTCGGTCCTCGCCGCCCGAAGCACCTTCGCCCCGCCGGTCGACTCCCGGTTGCGCCCGGGGCGGGCGCTGGGGCTGGGCTTCGGTGCGCTCGTCGTGCTCGGTGCCGCCGTCTTCGCCGCATTCCGGCTCGTCCCGGAGGGCTACCCCCACCACCTCCTGACGGTGGCGGTGACGGCGCTCGCAGGTCTCGGCTGGCTTGGCGCCGGGGCAGTGCTCGTCTGGCGGGGGCGTGGCGGGCGGCTCGACATGTCGAGCCTGCTCAGCGCCCCGCTGCTCGTCCTGGGCCTCGGCTCGATCTTCGCCGTCGTCTCGGTCTACGACCCGGTGCCCTTCTCGCTCGACTCGTCTGCCCTCAATATGGCGGCGGCGCTCCTCCTGGCCGGTGGTGCCGCCTACGCACTTCTGGCGACGCTGTCCGACCAGGGCAGCAGCGCCCTTCGCCTGCGCACGATGCTCAGCAGCCTCGAGCGCTACCGGGCGATGGAGGAGGAGCGCGTCCACGACGCCCGCTCCGCCCTCCTGGCGGTGCAGACGGCGGTCACCGCCCTCACCCGGTACCGGGGTCGGCTGGACGAGCTGTCCCGCTCCAACCTCGAGGTGGCGGTCGATGGCGAGCTCGAGCGCCTGGTCGAGCTCATGGGCAAGACCAGCCAATCGATGGATCAGAAGGCGGGGGAGGTCTTCGACGTCGTCGGGCCCGTCCGCACCATCGCCACCGCCGCCGCCGCCTTCGGCGTACGGACCCAGCTCGACGTGCCGGCCGACGGCTGCCGGGCGATCGGCAAGCGCGGCGACTTCGCGCGGGTGGTCGAGACGCTGCTCGGCAATGCCCGGCGGTACGCGCCGGGGAGTCCTCTCGCCATCAGCGTGCGGGAGAACGAGGAGCAGGTCGTCGTCACCGTGTCGGACCGGGGACCGGGCATCGCCACGGAGGAGCGGGACGTGGTGTTCACCCGGGGCGGCCGGGGGTCGACCTCGGCCGGTATCCCCGGCAGCGGTCTCGGGCTGTACTCGGCCCGGCGGCTGATGGAGGACCAGGACGGCACCCTCCTCCTCGACCCGTCCGCCGACTCGGGGGCCACCTTCGTGGCGACCCTGCCCGCGGCCGCACCCGACTCGGTGCCGGCACGGGCTGCCCGGCCGGCAGCGCCTCGTGGTCCGGTCACGTCGCCGCCGACCGGCAGGGTGCGCCTCGTCCGCCCGGGCACCGGTCCGGCACTCGCTACCTCCGCCGCCGGGGACGGCGATCCCTACGAGGTGGCGTGAGGATGCAGATGCCCGCCACGGCGAGTGACGGATCGGCGCCCGTCGACCGGAAGGCGCGGGTCCTCCTGGTCGAGGATCATCCCTTGCTCACTGACAGCCTCCGCTTCTGCCTCGATGCCGAAGGCTACGAGGTCGAGGTCGCGCCGGTCACGAGCCGCCAGCAGGTGCTGGAGGTAGCGGGCCGGCTCCTCCCCGACATCGTCCTGCTCGACGTGGACCTGGGCGAGCCCATCGGGGACGGGGCGAAGCTCGTGGCTCCGCTGACGGCGACCGGGGCGACCGTGGTGGTCGTGAGCGGCACCACGCAACCGTCCCGGGTGGCCGCCTGCATCGAGGAGGGCGCCGCCGGCTTCGTGCCCAAGTCCCGCCCGCTCGACGAGCTGGTCGGCGCGGTCAAGGATGCCCTCGCCCGCCGCCCTCTGCTCACCGACGACCAGCGCTCGATCCTGCGGGCCGAGCTGTACGACGTGCGGCGGCGAACGGCCGGCCTGGAGCGCCTGACCCCGAGGGAGGCGTCGGTCCTCGCCGGTCTGGTCGAGGGGCGCTCGGTGGCGATGATCGCCGAGCGAGCCTTCGTGAGCGAGGGGACGGTGCGCTCGCAGATTCGCTCCATCCTCACCAAGCTCGACGTGAATTCGCAGCTCGCCGCCGTCGCGGTGGCGCGCCGGGCTCGCTGGTTCGCCGAATAGCGACCGACCTACCGCACCGCCAGCCAGCGTCCCGGGCGTGTGGCGGCCGTGGTGCGGGGGAGCGGCATGACCGTCGGCGCCCGCACGCCGCGGCACGGGCCCGAGCGGATGTAACGATCGACGTCGGTGGCGAAGGCGCCGAGGGCGCCGCGTACAAGCCGGACCACACCGTCAGGATGGTGGTACGCGCCCCGCCCGCCGACGTCGCCGAGGCGGAATTGCAGCCGCTGCAGAGCCTTGGCCGGCGAGCCCTGGCCGCACAGCTCGAAGAGGTCGTCGGCGATCGACGCCAGGCCGAAGACGCACGGGCCGCACTGACCTGCGCTCTCGCCGGCCATCCACCGGGCGATCCGGGCGGTCTCGGGCCCCGCTCGTGGTCGAGGACGAGGGACCGCCACCCGGGCGCCGGCTGCGGGTGGGCGGGGTGGTCCCCGCCGCTTCGGGCGGCAGCGCCGGCAGCTCGTCGTAGTCGCGGTCGTAGCCGAGGTCGGTGAGCGCCGCGCCGATCGTGGAGTCGACGGCGCCGTCGGTCTGCTCAGCGGCCTGGCGGGCCACCGCCGGAGCCTCCCTGCAGAGGGTCCCGACGCGCACCGGTCGGCCAGCGGCCCGGTTCACCGACGACAGGTCCGAGCCGGGCCGGAAGCGGTTGCATGCCGCGCCCATCGCCGCCAGCTCGTCGCGCAGCAGGCGGGACGCCTCGGTGAGCGCGCCGGCGGGCTGGACGGCGACGCCGACCGTCGTGCCCCAGACGTAGCCAGCTATCGCGGGCCACGGCCCGCGAAAGCTGGCTACGTCTCGACCGTCACCGGGAAGGGTGCGCGGAGGGTGCGCGTCACCACTGGCAGCAGCGGCCGGCCGGATGTCCGGCCAGCCGGGCCCGCCGGCGCGCTGTGTGCAGCGGCACCGGGACGGGGACCGGTGCCGGCACAGGGATGCGAAGGACCCGGGACGAGGAGGGGGACTCGCCCCGGGTGGCCGAGGACAGGGAGCGGACGGCCGTGCCGATGGCCTCGTGCGCGGCGACGATGACCCGGCGTGCTGCATGGCGGGCACGGCTGGCAAGGCCGGTCTCGCCGAAGGTCTCGTCACAGCGCAGTGTGGCCACGGGGGGGATGTTCGGCACGTCGTCCTCCGCTCTTCCTCGGGACATGCACCATCGTGCCGCAGCTCCCTAAGGACCACCGCGCGAGACGGTGAGAGCAGCGTAAGAACTGTCGCCAGCCCGACCGTCCACGCCTACTACGAGGGACGACGCGCGACCTGGTCGATGCAGCCGCCTCGTGGCCGAGTGTGGCGGGGCGATGACGGTCCAGTTAAGGCGTTGCGGGCCCCGGGGCCGCGAGGGTGGGTGCCTTGCTGCCGTTGGTACGGACGAGCGCCGAGGCCACCGGCGGGTAGGCGCCGTAGCGGTACACGGTCCCGGTGTCGACCACCCCGTAGACGTCGCCGGCGCCATGGAGGTAGGCGTGGAGAAGCGGGCACTCGGTGCGCTGGGCCACCTGGAGAAGGCCTTCGAAGGAGGCGAGCTCGACCACGATGACGCCGGGACCCGTCGGGAGGCCTGCCACCTCCACCAAGGAAGGCCCGTGCCGTGCCACTATCCGCCGGCGTTCGTCCTCGGAGGTCGCGTCCCGGACGACCGGCCAGCCGACGAACGCCCCGGCGAACAGTGCGATCGCCAGCACGATCAGAGCGGCCACCCGCAGGTTGGCAACGGTCAGACCGAGGAAGAGCGTCGCCGGTTGACCATGGCGGGCCCTCACCGAGCCGGGAGCGGTGGTGACGAGCTGGTTCGCCGACTGCTTCGAGCCCGAACCGCTGCCGGCGGCACCGGCACCGGCAGCGCCCCCGGTGCCCGGAGCCCCGCTGCCCGCGCCCGGTGTGCCCCCCGGCGAGGAGGCCTTGGGTGCGAGAATGCCGGCGGCGAGCGAGAAGGTCGCCGGCTCATCGAAGGTGGCGTGCAACGGCACGCCCCCGAGCCGGCCCGTCACCTCGACCGACGGGGAGACCGTCACGTCGTACGTCCCCTGCCCGCCTCGAGCGGATCCGGCGAATTGGAGGGCGATGGCCTGCAACGCGGTGAGGTCGAGAGTGGCGGTGGCGTCGAACTTGTTGCCGCGGAAGCGCGTCGGGGACTGGAGCGGGATCGTCCGTGTGATCCCTTGCCCGTTGCCGATCGTGACCGCCAACCGCTCGGTGCCGCTGAGCGTCGCCGGTGCCGGGGACGTGAGCCGGTAGGAGTACCCGACGGTCAGTGCGTTGACGACGTTGGTGTACACGGGCTGGCCGGTCCGCACCTGGGTGGTGCCGTAGATCGATGTCGGGCTCACCGGTGCGTGGTAGGTCAGCCGGCCGGACTGGGTGTAGTGCACGGTGGACGTCGTCGAGGTCGGTCGGGTCCATGCGAGCCCGCCAACCACCCCCGCCGCGATGGCGATCACCCCGCAGACGGCAAGGGCGTCCCAACCGCCCCGACCGCTCCGATGGTCCCGTCCGCCCCGTCGACGAACCGCCTCGCGGTCACCTGGCATGTCGGCCCCTCCTCCGCTGTCGTCTGGATCGGCTCGAGGGAGAGAAGGAGAAGAGCCACAGCAGGGCCAGCAGCGCCGCGGCCACCGCCGGCGTGCGGAGATCGAGGATCAGCTTCCCGGCCCCGGGGACGTGCAGCCTCTCGGCCCCCACGATCTGCGCCTTGGTGGGTTCGTACGATGTGACGAAGTCGTTGTTGTCGCCCTTGAAGACATAGCGGCCACCATGGATGGCGATGATGCGGTGGAGGACGACGGCGTGGAGCTGGAGATCGTGGAACGCCGCCACTTCGCCGACGTGGTAGCTCGCCTCCCTCCGGACGACCACCAGGTCACCGGCGTGGATGCGCGGGAGCATGCTCACTCCGTCGGTGACCGAGTAGGCATCGGACCCGCCCAACTGCTGGGGGGCGAGCCACAACCATGCCAGGGCCAACACGACCACGGACGCGATCGTCGCCGCGAGCCGGCGGCGCGCCACCGGCCCGGGCCGACCGACGAAGCCGCCGGCCAAGGGCGGCGTGAGTTTCGTCCGGGATGGAAATGGCCTGGTCTGTACGAGGCTCATGCGGTCTTCGATCGGGCGGTCACTGGTCGGGCCACTTGCTTCTCGGCTCGCCAGGGCGGCCCGGTTGGTCAGGTCGGTCCGGGTGGATCGACCGGTCAGCCATGTCTGGCGGCACGATGCCGGGGAGGGTCCGGCGGTTTCGGACCCCACACCCGGCACGTGCCCCCAGGCCTTTGATCGGCCGGCCTGACCGCCGGTCGGTCACTGGTTAGCGGTCTCTGTTGCTTGCTCCTTGTTGCTTGCTCTTTACGGCGTAGGCGGGAAGTCGATGGCCGAGACCGTCATGTTGTTCACTGTGCCGGGATAGAGAGGCCCTGTACCGTTCGGGCTCCTCAGGTCGCAGGTGAACGGCCGGTTGTTTCCGGTGTATGTTCCTGCGCCCACGCAGTGGTACCAGTTCGTTGTTCCCGCTGTGGTACCGAAGCGAACATACGCTGTTCCCGCTGTCGAGGCTGTCGAAGCTGCCGGCATCGCATCGAAGTGCGCGTAGCAGATGTCCTCGGGATTATTCGCTGTTGTCGTTCCACATCCCGTGAACGTGGGGGATGAGATCGTGAATCCCGACACGGTGACCGTTCCTGCACCGGCGGCGGGAGCGCTCGTGAACGTGTTGCTCGCCATGAAGGCGAAGCCGGCACCCGCGAGCGCAGTCGCGCCGCCCCACATTGCCAATTTC
>JBOGGF010000289.1:0-5806 GCA_050743965.1 Acidimicrobiales bacterium | reverse complement strand
GTGCCGCCGTCGGCCCTCGGGGCCCCGGCGGCCCGCACCGCCGCGTACGGCGCGGCGGCCGGGTTGGTGGCGACGGTGGCGGCCTTCCCCGTGGCCGTGGTGTCGGTGCGGCGGCCGGGGCGGCTGGCCGCCGTGCTCGAGCGCTGCGGCTACGTGGTGCTGGCGGTACCCGGGATCGTCCTCGCCCTCACCCTCACCTTCGTCACTGAGCGTTACGCCGGCGGCGCGCTGTACCAGACCGACGCCCTGCTCGTGGTGGCGTACGCCGTCATGTTCTTCCCGCTCGCCCTCGTCTCGGTCCGGGCGTCGGTGGCTCGAGCCCCGGCCGAGCTGGAGGAGATCGGCCGTTCCCTCGGTCGGTCGCGCTGGCAGGTGCTGTGGCGGGTGACGTTGCCGCTCGTCGGGCCGGGCCTGGCCGCCGCGTTCTCGCTCGTGTTCCTCGAGGTCGTCACCGAGCTGACCGCCACCCTCGTCCTCATCCCGACCGGTGCTGCCACCCTGGCCACCCAGTTCTGGTCGTACGAGACGAACCTGTCCTACGCCCAGGCGGCACCGTACGCCGCCGTGATGATGGCGGTGGCGGTGGTACCGAGCTACGTGCTCGGCCGGTGGTTCGACCGGATGCCCGCCCGGCAGGCGGTGGCGCCATGACGGCGGTGTCGGCACCGCCGGGCGGGTGCGATCTCGACGTGCGCGACGTGTCCAAGGCCTTCGGTCCCCAGGTGGTGCTCGACCGGCTGTCGCTCGTGGCGCCGGCGGGCTCGCTCACGGCCATCCTTGGCCCCTCGGGCAGCGGCAAGACGACGCTGCTTCGGGTGCTGGCGGGCTTCGAGCGGGCCGACGGCGGGGCGGTCACCCTCGGCGGTGTGGTGGTCGACAGTGCGGTGGCCGGCGGTGGTGGGACCTATGTGGCCCCCGAGCACCGTCGGATCGGCTACGTGCCCCAGGAGGGTGGCCTGTTCCCCCACCTCACGGTGGCGCGCAACGTCGCCTTCGGCCTTCCCCGGGGCCGGCGACGCCGGGAGCGGGTGGAGGGTCTCCTGGCGATGGTGGGCATGGCGGAGATGGGCCGGCGGTACCCTCACCAGCTGTCTGGTGGCCAGCAGCAGCGGGTGGCCCTGGCCCGGGCGCTCGCCGTCGAACCGGGCCTGGTGCTCCTGGACGAGCCGTTCTCCGCCCTCGACGCCGGCCTGCGCTCGGCCGTCCGGGCCGAGGTACGCGCCGTGCTGCGGTCGGCGGGCGCGACCGGCCTGCTGGTGACCCATGACCAGGACGAGGCGCTGAGCTGGGCCGACCGGGTGGCGGTGCTGCGCGACGGCCGCGTCGGCCAGCTCGATACCCCCGAGGGCGTCTACCGGCGGCCGGCCGACCCCGACGTCGCCGGCTTCGTGGGCGAGGCCAACGTGCTGCCCGGTGTCGCCGAGCCGGGCGGCGTCCGCACGGTGCTGGGTGTCCACGCCGTCGACGGTGACGGCGCCGGTGCCGAGGGTGCGATCGAGGGCGAAGCCGTCGCGGTGCTGGTACGGCCCGAGCAGGTGGAGCTGATGGCGCCGGGGGACCTGGTGGCCGAGGAGGGCGGGTCGGGCGGGGCGCCCGTCGCTGGGCGGGTACGCGACTACCAGTACTTCGGCCACGACGCGGTCGTGCGGGTGGACCTGGCCGGGGCGCCGCCGTCGCCGTTGGTGGTCCGGGTGATGGGCGGGTCGCGCTGGAGCCCCGGCGACGAGGTCGGCGTGCGGGTGCGGGGGAGGGTGCTGGCCTGGCCGGCGAGCCATTCCCGCACCACGGGGGCGCTGACGCCGCCGGCGGGACGAGTGCGCTGACTCGGCAGTGGAGCGCCACCGCGCGCTGCGGTCGGGCACCGTGCACTGCGGTGGTGCACCGTGCACTGCACTGCGGTGGGGCCCGGCGAGGCGACTATCGCCCTCCGGCAGCGGAGGCGGGCGCGATGGCGGCCATTCCCGCGATCTCGGCATCACGGTAGGTGATGACCTGTGTGCGCAGGCGGCGAAGCCCGGTCCGTATCCGTGCCTTGACCGTCCCCTCGGAGAGGTCGAGGTGCTGGGCCACGCCCCGATAGGTCATGCCGCCGAAGTAGGCCAGCTCGACGACCGACCGCTCGGTCTCGGGGAGCGCCCAGACGGCTGATCGGAGCTCGCGGCAAGCCTCCGCCCTGAGCAGGCGCTCGTCGCTGGGTGGGTCCACCCGGAGCTGTGCGATGGGCGCACCCGCTTCACGCCGTTGCCGCCTGGACTCGGCGCGAAGCAGGTCGATGCTCCGACCCCGAGCGTGAACGCGGAGGAAACCGCGGAGCGATCCCCGTTCCGGCTCGAACCTCTGGGGCGAGCACCATAGCTGTGCGAAGACCTCGGCGACCACGTCGTCGCAGAACGGTGAACCCATCCCGAGGATCGTTCCCGCCGCGGCGAGCACCGAGGGAGAGTGCCGACGGTACAGCTCGGCGTGCGCGTCCTGGCGGATGTCGAGAGGGGCGACGAGGAGCTGGTCGTCGCTCCAGTTCGACCAGCGACCGCCGCCGGCGAGACACCGAGGGCCGGTCGTCGCACCGTCTTGGTTGCCACGTCCTGACCACTCCGCCACGCTCGAGGCTCCCCTCTCGCCGAGCCCTCCGCTGCTCGCTCTACGGACCTACCCGGCGCCGGCATGGCTGAATCCCAGGTGGACTGCAGTCACGACGTCATCCCACCCGGGTCGCGACAGAGCCAGGGGACCGGGTCCCCTGGCTCTGTCGGTGTTCTCGGGTCCCGGGCTTCCTGCCCGGGGTCGGTACTGCTAGGCCGCGGCCGACCCGTAGAAGGGGGCTGTGAAGGAGAAGATGCCTCCGTCAGAAGCCACCGTCCAGTAGCCGTGGGTCGCGGCGTCCTGGGCCATGCTCACCATCGGCTCGTTGAGCGGCTTGCCGCCCATCGACCCGTGGAAGGGCGCTGTGAAGGCGAAGATGCCGCCGTCGGACGCCACCATCCAGTAGCCGCCGGTTGTCACGTCCTCGGACATCCCGACGACCGGCTTGTTGAGCGGCTTGCCGCCCATCGAGCCGTGGAAGGGGGCGTTGAAGGCGAAGATCCCGCCGTCGGACGCCACCATCCAGTAGCCGCCGGTGGACGCGCTCGCGGCCATCCCGACGATCGGCTGGTTGAGCGGCTGCCCGCCCATGGACCCCTCGAACGGGGCGTTGAAGGCGAAGATCCCGCCGTCGGACGCCACCAGCCAGTAGCCGCCGGTGTTCGGATCGGCCGCGATGCCCACGACCGGCTTGTTGAGGGCGATGCCCGACAGCGAGCCGAAGCACTTGGCGTCACCGAACGCCGCCACGGCGCCGCTCGAGCTGACCTCCCAGTAGCCGCCGCCGTCGGCGGTCGCCACCGTGCCGACGACCGTGCCGGCCGCCAACGTCGTCGAGCAGCCGCCGGTGGCCGTCGCCGGCGGCGGGGTGACCGGACCTGTCCCGGCCAACGTGTTGAACCACAAGAACGCGTTGGTCGGGATGTCGGCGGTCACGCCGCTGTTGGCTGTGGCCTGCAGGGTCCGCACCTCGCTCAGGCTCTTGGCCTGCTCGATCTGGTGGAACGATGCAGGATTGGTCACCCCGACCACCACGACCGGCCACCACTCGGGCTGGTTTGTGTTCCGAGTTGTCAGGATGTGGTCGTGGCCCGGGAGCCCGGCGTTGGCCAGTGCGCTCGCCGGCATGCCGAGGGCTGTCGCCAGCCTCGAAAGGTCGATGCCGTTCGGGTGGTCGATGCAGGTCTTGCCGCCGGCCCCCGGTGTGCCCGGCAGGCACTGCAGGTAGGCAGGGGCAGGCTTGAACAACGGCACCGGGATGTAGAGCGGGTCGGTGGCTGTCTTGTTCGCCACACCCGGCGGGAGGTTGTTGTACCCGGCCCCCGCCTCACACCCGTCGGCAGTCTTCGACGACACCGAGGTGTCGCAGTAGTACTCCTGGGTGTAGAGGGCGTCGACGTTCTTGCCGTTGATCCAGTCGTGGGTGAGGCCCACGTCCTCGCAGGCGCCGGGAGCAGCCATGGTGCAGTTTGTCTTCAGGTTGGTGAAGGTCGTCCCGTCGGCGTTGGTGGCGCTGGGCGGCACCGAAAGCGAGGTCGTCTGGGCTGTCTGGGGCACGGTGCCCGGCATCACCTGGAAGAACAGGTACGCGTTGGTCGGCTTTGTCGTGAGGACACCGCTTGTGGCGGTCGCCTGCAGCTGCTTCATCTTGGCGTAGCTGCGGCCTGTCGGGCCGGTGAGCGCGTTCCACCCTGTCTGCGACGTGACCGGCACCACGACGACCGGCCACCACTCGGGCTGGTTGTTGTTGGTCGTGGCGACGATGTGGTCGTGGCCGGGCAGGGCGGCGTTGTCCAGCGCTGTCGCTGTGGCCGGGAGGTTGCCGACGCCGGCGAATGCCGACAGGTCGATGTTGTGCGGGTGGTCGATGCAGGGCTTCCCCGCCGGGCACTGCAGGTTCAGTGTCGTGCCCGGGGTCGGTGTGAAGAGCGGCACCGGGATGTAGAGGGGGTCGGTGTACTTCTGCGTCGAGCCGCCCGAGGCCTTGTGTTGTGTTGTGGGTGTCTTCGGTGTCGTGGCGGTCCCTGTCGTCTTCACCCCCGGAGGCGGCGTGGTCGACGCCGTGCCAGCCTCGCAGCCGTTTGTGGCGTGAGAGGACTCCGCCGAGTCGCAGTAGTAGGCGCCGGTGTAGAGGAAGCTGTCCACGGCGCCGCCGTAGAAGCCGTTCGTGGTCCCCACGCCGTTACAGGTCGAGGATGTGACGGTGCAGGGGTACTGCAGCGGGTTGACGTTGGTCTGGGACGCGGGGGCCAGGTTCGGCTGGGAGGTCGCGGCCCCGGCGACCGTCGGGCTGGCGACGGTCGCAGCGAGCGTCATCAGCACCACGAGGGGCAGGAGCAACGCCCCGCCGAGCAGTTTCAGCCCATGCCACCTGGGCTTCTTGAATGGTCTCATCCAGCTCCACTCCCCTTTGTCGTGTGCGGTTGTCGTGCACCTTCGGCGCGAGGTGGTCCCGCACCATCTCTCTTGATTCGGCACCGGAGCACCGGGCGGACGTGCAATTCGAAGAATTTCCTCAAATTGTCGGGCTGGGCCCCGCCGGCGGCCCGCCTGCGGCCGCCTGGCACCGGGCCGACCCCGGTCCCACGAGAGGAACTACCCCCGTGTGATTCGCGCGGCTAGAGTCGGGAGTGTCGGACAGGAGAACGGGGAGCCCCATGATCGAGCAGGTGAGGCCCGAGCCGCAGGTCGGGAGCGAGGTCGGCGGCTTCCGCGGCCCGCAGGTGTGCAAGCTGATCGGCATCACCTACCGCCAGCTCGACTACTGGGCCCGGACGGGGCTGCTGCGCCCGTCGCTGGCCGAGGCGAGGGGCAGCGGCAGCAAGCGCCTCTACTCCTACCGCGACGTCCTCGAGCTCAAGGTGATCAAGCAGCTCCTCGACGCCGGCGTCTCGCTCCAGTCGGCCCGCCGGGCGGTGGACTGCCTGCGAGAGGACCTCGGTGCCGACCTGGCGGCGGCCAACCTGGTGCTCACGGGCAGCCGGTCGGTGCTGGCCCGGTCCAACGGTGAGGTGGTGGACCTGCTCGCCGGGGGCCAGGGCGTCTTCAACATCGTGCCGATGTCGGGCGTCGTCGAGGAGCTGGACGCCGCCATCGTCGGCCTGGACCGGGTGGCCGGCCAGCGGTCCCTGCCGGTCGAGTCCGGCCTGGCCGCGGCCGGCTCGGGCGCGGAGCGGCCGCGGGCCGCCGGGGAGTGATCCGGGCGGCCGCCACGACCGGTCGG
>JBOGGF010000288.1:0-2168 GCA_050743965.1 Acidimicrobiales bacterium | reverse complement strand
ACGACGCCGTGGCCGAGGTGGCCGACGCCACCGCTGCCCTCCGGTCGTTCCCGCCGGCCCGAGTGCGCGTCAAGAGCGAGCCGCAGGTCTACCGGTCCGGCGGCCCGGAATCATGGTTTCGAGACCTGCTCGCCGTGCGCGCGCGCCAGCCGATCCCGGGTACCGACCACGGCGCCGCCCTCGACCGGCTCCGTCGTGGCAGTGAGCAGGCGATGGCCGACCGGCGAGTCCGAGCCGACGTCGGCCGCCGGGTGCTTGAGGCCGAAGGGGTCCAAAGCCGCGACCTGTCGGCCACTACCGCCGGTTCAGGGTCGGAGTTTGAGCCGCCCACCTGGATCCTCGGCGAGTTCGCCAGCGTGGCCCGGGCGGCCGCCCCGTTGCGCAAACTGGCCCGTGCGATCCCGCTGCCCGACGGCACGATGACACTGCGGATCCCGCGGTTCGACGTGGCCTCCGGGGTGGTCGCGATGGCCACAGAGAACGTTGCGATGACGGCGGCACTGACAGCCACAACTGACGAGACCACGACGCCGATCAGGACCATCGCCGGCGACGTCGACGTCTCGGTCCAGCTGCTCGACCGAGGCCCCAAGTTCGACACCCTCGTCACTCAGGACTTCGCCGCATCGTACGCGGCCGCCCTCGAGGACCAGCTCGTGAACGGCACCGGTACTAGCGGCCAACTGCTCGGGCTGCGCAATGTCGCCACGACAACGGTCCACCACGTCCCCGGTCGCCAGGCGGTCATCTACACGAGCGCCACACCGACGATCGCCGGCGTGGTCAACGCCGTTGCCAAGGCGGCGGCGGCCGTCTCGAGGACCCGCAAGCGCCCACCGGCATTCGCACTGATGACGCCGGAACGGTACTTCTGGCTAGCCGGCACGGCCGACAAGCAGACAGAGCCGGTCATCCGGCCCGGGACCGGCCTGGTCGCCCAGTCCGACACCGGCCCGGTCGGTCCCGTCGCCGGGCTGCCGGTCTACCTGGACGCGACCATCCCTACCGACCTCGGCGCCACAACGAACGAGGACACGATCATCGTGGCCCGTGGCAACGACCTGCTCCTGCTCGAAGGGTCGCCCATCTTTGCCGTCCTCGACGACGTCGCCGGGCTGGCCGAGAACCTGGCTGTGACGCTCGCTTACCACGTCTATGTGGCCGCCATCCCTGACCGGTACCCCTCGTCCATCGGCACCGTCGGGGGCACCGGCCTCGTCACGGCCGCAGGGTTCTGAGATGGCCACCATGCGATCCGTTCGACTCGCCCCGCTGTCCGACGCCCACCTGCGCGCCGGATCCGGGACCACCGCCCAGTTCGTCGGTTACGCGTCCACCGTGGCCGAGCCCTATGCCGTGCACGACTGGCTGGGCGAGTACCGCGAGACCATCGCCCCCGGCGCCTTCAAGCGGGCGCTCGCCAGCTCCCCCAACGTCCCGCTGCTGTTCAACCACGACGGCATCCCGGTGGCCAGCACCGGTGCCGGCACGATGACGCTCGTCGAGGACAAGCGCGGCCTCGCCGTCGAGGCGACACTCGACCGTCGCCTGTCGGTCGCCAACGACGTGGCGGTCGCTCTCGAGCGCGGTGACCTCCGGCACATGTCTTTCAGCTTCTCGGCCACCGGCCAGGACTGGAACGACACCCACGACACACGGACCGTGCGGGACCTGGACCTCTTCGACGTCTCGGTGGTCACCAACCCGGCCAACCCCACCACGACGGCGGCCCTGCGCATGGGCGGCCTGGTCAGCTCCCGGGGGCTCGACGTCGGGCCCGGACTCGCCGGCGAGCTCATCGCGTCGGTGCGGGGAGCGTCGCCCTCGCTGGCCACCGGCGCCCGGGCCGCCTTCGCGTCGGCCGAGCGGGCGTCGTGGGCGCTCGTCGACGGACCGCTGGCGGCCGCCAGCCCGGGAGACGCTGCGTTGCTCGTGTGCCGGTTCTGGGGCGGGCTGTACGACGGCCAAGAAGCCGAGGCCCGCGCGCGGTGGGAAGCGGCCATCGCAGCTCGACGCGCCGCGTTCGGCACGCCGCGTTCGGCGTCACCTCGTGCTCGGAGCCGCGTCGACCGGACCGGGCGGTGGCAGCGCATCCGGGCCGCGGTGCGGGCGGTCGACACTCGCAAGGCCACGCACACCGAGTACCGGCCGGACAGCGGCAAGACGAT
>JBOGGF010000287.1:0-9468 GCA_050743965.1 Acidimicrobiales bacterium | reverse complement strand
CGCTTGGAGGAGCTCGGGTCCCGAGATCGTCTTGGTGACGTAGCCGCGCGCACCGGCCCGGATCACGTCGATGACGTCCTCGGGCGCGTCGGACACCGACAGGGCCAGGAACCGCACCCCGGGCGCGAGGGGCCGCACGGCCTCGATGACCGCCTGGCCACCGCCGCTGGGCAGGTGCACGTCGAGGAGCACGACGTCGGGGAGCCGCTCGCAGATCATCTCGACGGCCGCCCCGACCTCGTCCGCCTCACCCACGACCTGCACGGCGTCACCCAGCTCGGCCCGCACCCCGGCCCGGAACAGGTGGTGGTCGTCGACGAGGAACACCCGCGGCGCCGGGGCGACGGCCCCCGGCGCGGGCGAGGCGGCGCTCACTGCGTCGCCGTCCACTCCATCTGCAGCGCCACCTCCGTACCCCCGCCGGGCGCCGACCGCACCACGGCCGTGCCGCCGTGGCGGGCCGTGCGGGCCTGGATCGACTCCGAGATGCCCCGGCGGTCCGGTGCCACGGCGTCGGGGTCGAAGCCGTTCCCTCGGTCCCGGACGAAGATCGAGACCAGCCCCGGGACCGCTTCGGCGTAGAGGGAGATGACCGGTGCGCCCGACCACTTGGCGGCGTTGACGGTGGCCTCCCGCGCCGCCGCCAAAAGGGCCCGCAGCCGGTCGTCGAGCGGGCAGTCGCCGACGGTCACGGCTTCAACGGGAACACCGTGGGCCGCCTCCACCTCCTCGGCGATCAGCCTGGCCCCGGGTGCGACCGACGCCACGCCCTCGCCCACGGTGCCGGGAAGCTCGCCGTCGAAGAGCCAGGACCGCAGCTCGCGCTCCTGCGCCCGGGCCAGCTGCACCACCCGCTGTGGCTGGTCGGCCGCCCGCTGGATCAGGGCGAGGGTCTGCAGCACCGAGTCGTGCACCCTCGCTGCCATGTCCGCCCGGTCCTCGGCCCGCCCCCGGGCCTGGCGCTCGTCGACGAGGTCGCGGAGCAGCCGGAGCCACCACGGCCCGAAGACCACGACCACGGCGACCACGACCAGCAGGGCGCCGACGATGGGTCGCAGGAACGTGGCCGGCTTCGGGTGCTGGCCGGCGAGGACGACCACGCCGACGACCAGCAGGAGGAACCCGAGCCCGGCGCGGACCACGAGGCGCCGCCAGGTCCGGCGGGAGCCCGCGGCCGCGCCGAGGATCGGTTGGACCGCTTGGCGCAGCCATGCCCGCTCGTCTTCGTCGCTGTTGCGCCACACGAGCACGCCACCGGCGGCGCAGGCATATATGGGCCAGGCGACGGACGTTAGCGGGCCGACGTGGAGCACCGACCCCAGGACGAGGGTGACGACGAGGGCGGGGACGAAGGCCAACGAGAGCGCGATGCCCTGCCCGTCCCTCGTCACTCGTGCCCCGATGCTCTCGTCGTGCCCGTCCAGGGGCAGGAGGAGCCAGGCGACGACATAGCCCACCGCCCCGAACCCACCCATCAGCGTCAGGATCACCAGGGCGATCCTGACGAGGGTGACGTCGATACCCGTCCGCCGGGACAGGCCCCCGGCCACGCCGCCGATGAGGCGGTCGTCGAGGGAGCGGCGCCACGGTCCCCGACAACCGGGGCCGGCGGCCATGTGGCGGAGCCGGTCGCGTTGCCAGCTGCCGCGTCCGGGCCAACCGGGTCGCCCGCTCCACCCGGCGCCGTTCCACCCGGCGCCGTTCCACCACTCGCCGCGCGGTGGTCCGGCGCCCGGCACGTTGTCGCCATCCGGCGGGTGGCCCGCTCGGCCCGGGTCACGGGCAGCCCCAGGGGCCTCGCCGAGGTCGCCGGTCGGCCGTTCCGGTCTCGGAGGGGTGTCGAGGGGCTTGCGGATGCTCCGATGATCGCGCGCGCCGGCGGGCTCCACCATGGGGGACGACCCTGAGGCGCCTCCCCCCCCGGACCGGGACGGCTCGGGGTCGTTCCCGATGGCAGGCCGATGCCGACCGGCGCATCGTGGCCACATGGAACAGATTGCCCCAACGCAGTGGGAGCGCCGCCCGCTCCGCCGCCCGCTCGACGGGCGGGTGGTCGCCGGCGTCGCCGCTGGCCTCGCCGACTACCTCGACGTCGACGTCGTCGTCGTGCGGGTCGTCCTGGTCGCGCTGACCCTCATGGGAGGGCTGGCGGTGCCGCTGTACGTCGCCGGCTGGCTCCTCATGCCGGACGAGGGCGCCAACGACAGCATCGTCGAGCACCTGATCGGATCGGTTGGGCCACCGGCGCCCGGATGGGCGCCGTGTGCTCCGAGCCCGACTCCGGCGGCCTCGGCCTCGGCCTCGGCGCACGAGCACCCGGGGAAGGGGGGGAGTGGCGATGTCGACGCGGCCTGACGACTTCGGGCACGGCGGTCGCAGGAGCCGTGGGCCGTGGGACCCGCAGCTGCGGATCGGCGACGCCGAGCGCAACGAGGTGGCCGACGCCCTTTCGCAGCACTTCGCGGCGGGGCGCCTCGACCAGACAGAGTTGCGGGAGCGGTTGGACCGGGCGACGGCGGCGAAGACCGGTGCGGACCTCGGTGGCCTGTTGAGCGACCTGCCGCCGCTGCCGTCCGCCTCGGCACCGGCGCCGGGACCTCCGGTGCCGGTCCGGCGTGGCCGGCGCTCCGCCCTCTGGGTTGCCGCCGCAGTGGTGCTCGTCGCCATGACCGCGCCGTGGTATGCGGCGCCATGGCTGTGGTTCCCCCGGATCCCGTGGCTCGTCATCGGACTGGTGTGCCTGGCGCTCTGGCGCCGGTCGCACCGCCGCCGCTTCCTCCGTCCGCCCTACTGAGGGCGAAGAAGCCCGGCACGGCCTGGCGCCCCGCGGCCTCGCCGGCAGGCCCTACGCTCGAGGCCGATGTGTGGGCGCTTCAGCCTCTACGAGGACGACGACCGGGTGGACGACCGCTTCGACCTGACCTGGCCCGCCGACGCCGAGCCGTGGCGCAAGTCGTGGAACATCGCGCCGACGCAGCGGATCGCCGGAATACTCGGTCACGGCGACTACCAGGCGCCCGAAGGGGAGCGTCGAATTGTCCGGACCATCGAACGGTTCCGCTGGGGTCTGCTGGGTCCCTGGGTGAGCGACCCCAAGAAGGCAGGGAGCACCTTCAACGCCCGGGCCGAGACCGTCGCCACCAAGGCGACCTTCCGGGCGGCCTTCCGGGCGCGCCGCCTGCTCGTGCCGGCCAACAGCTACTTCGAATGGCAGCGTGACGGTGCCGCCAAGCAGGCGCAGGTCATCCAGCGGGCGGACGGGGACCTACTCGCCTTTGCCGGCTTGTGGCAGGAGTGGCACGACCCGCAGGACAAGTCGGTGCGGCTGCTCACGGCGACGATCGTCACGACGGCCGCCGGGCCCGACACGGCCCAGGTCCACGACCGCCAGCCAGTCGTCCTGGCCCCGGAGGCGTGGGACCTGTGGCTCGACCCGGACAACGACGACGCGGAGACGCTCCAGGCGCTGCTCCAGCCGTCGATCCCCGGCACGCTCGTGCACTATCCCGTGGGACCCCGGGCGGGGAACATCCGGAACAACGACCCCGGCCTGGTCGAGCCGCTCTCGTCCCCTGAGGGCGCAGGACCGTGATGCGCCGTCTGGGCGGTCCTCATGTGGCGGTTACGGTCACCAGCGTTCCGTAGGTGGTGTAGTTCCAGATGACCGAGGCCGGCTGGTAGGGGATCTCTACGCACCCGAGGCTCTGGGGGGAGCCGTAGGTGGCCCGCGGCATGAAGTGTATGGCGTCGCCCCCGACGAAGTAGGCGACGAATTGCACCGGGTCGGCGTAGCGGGAGCCGTCCGGCGCCGTCCCCGTCATCACCTGGTTGCGGTACCGGACGTACACGGGGAAGGTGCCGATCGCCGTCGGCGAGGCCGGGATCCCCGTGTTGGCGAGCGTCGAGGCGACGACGGATCCGTCGTGCCACACGGTGAGCGACTCGGGAGCGCTGGTCCCGACGTGCTCCTGGGCCAGCGCGTACGTGTACCCGTTGGGGTTGGCAGAAGGCGCAGGGTTGGCTGCGGCCGCCAGCAGCGCATCCGTCTCCGGCTGCGTGATCCGCCCGTCCATTGTGAGGCCGACCTGGTGGTCGAAGGCGTCGATCGCCCCCTGGAGGATCCGGTTGTCGCGGCCGGGGGACCACAGCGACGTGAGCTGCGGCGGCAAGCCGGCCCATCGCCAGCGGAAGCCCTGCGGGTTCCAGGAGAGCGGCAGGTAGCCGAGCACGGCGA
Organism: Acidimicrobiales bacterium; assembly: GCA_050743965.1. GTDB lineage: Bacteria > Actinomycetota > Acidimicrobiia > Acidimicrobiales > RAAP-2 > DAHUZJ01. The sequence goes on along the minus strand of JBOGGF010000287.1, from coordinate 5,234 downwards.
GGAGCTGTTCCTGGCCGAGCGGCGTGCTCGCGCTCGCCGTCTGGCCGTAGGCGATCCAGTAGCCGGTGGGGCTGGCGGCCAACCCGATGGCCGGTGCGTCGAGCGGCGCTCCGACGCCGGCGCCGTCGAAGGGCGCGTCACCGAAAGCGAAGATCCCCCCGTCGGCGGCCACCAGCCAGTAGCCGGCCCCGTCGGGGGTGGCGGCCATGCCCACGATGGGCTGGTTGAGGGGCTGGCCGCCCATCGAGCCGTAGAACGCCGCGTCGCCGAAGCTGAAGATGCCGCCGTCGCTCGCGACCTCCCAGTAGCCCTTGCCCGAGGGCGCCGCCGCCATGCCGACGATCGGCGCGTTGAGCGCGTGGCCGCCCATCGAGCCGGCGAAGGTGGCGTCCCCGAAGGAGAATATCCCCCCGTCGGCGGCCACCAGCCAGTAGCCGGTCCCGCCGGCGGTGCCGGCCATCCCCACGATCGGCTGGTTGAGCGTCATGCCGGCCAGCGATCCGTGGGACTGCGCCGATCCCTCGGCCGTCACGACCCCGTCCGACGTGACCACCCAGTAGCCATTCCCACCGGGGGCGGCGGCGATCCCGGCAACCGGTCCCGGCAGCGATGACGCACCGTCGGTGGCTGCTCCGAAGGACGCGACGGAGTCCGGGCCACCGGTGGCCGCTGCCGCCACTCGCGGGTGCGCGGCCGCCGCGGCGCCGAGCAGTGCTGCTGGTAGCGCGACCACGACGGCCAGTGCCAGTGCGAGGCGGCGTGCCGCCCTCCAGGAGCCCACTTGTCCGGGCACTCGATTCGGACGGGTTCCCGCCCCGGCGTCACGCATGGCGGTGCACGCTAGCGGATTGCTCCGTACGCCTTTCAGCTGCGGTGACCGTGCACCCGCTACCGGAGTACTGGCTTGGATCCAGCTCGGCGTTCAGCATGATCCTCGCCGCTCGGCCATTGCCGTCGGCGAAGAGGCGGAGCTTTTGCGCACATGCCGGCCAGGTGGAGGGGCCGACGACCCCAAGTACGTAGGCGAGGACTTGACCACGCTGGCCGGACTCGAGAGAGACCGGTGGTGCCTGAAATCCCTGGCTGGAGCGGGTGACGGGACTCGAACCCGCATGGCCAGCTTGGAAGGCTGGAGCTCTACCCTTGAGCTACACCCGCAAGGTGCCTCGTGTGACGCTATCCTTCGGCCGGAGCTTGCAAGCCTGAGGTCCGTCCATGCTACGGCCGCGGCGGCCGGCGCCGCCGGATTGGCCCGCCGGCGTCGGTGCCGGACCGACAGTGTACGTGGCGACCGGTGCAGTCCGGTGCCCGAGTGCCGTGCCGAAGCGTCTACCGTCGGAGGCGATGGGGCGTGCGACGATGTACGAGCGAGTCGGCGGTGAGGAGTTCTTCCGCCAGCTCATCGATCGGTTCTACGACGGGATTGCGGCGGACCCCGTCCTCCGGCCCCTCTACCCCGACGATCTCGGACCGTCGAAGGACCACCTGCGGATGTTCCTCGAGCAGTACTGGGGCGGTCCGACCACGTACGGCGACGAGCGGGGCCATCCGCGGCTCCGGATGCGTCACGCGCCGTTCGTGATCACGATCGTCGAGCGGGACGCTTGGCTCCGGCACATGCTCGGAGCGGTCGGGGCGGCGGGAATGGACCCCGCCGACGAGGCCGAGATGAGGTCCTACTTCGAGATGGCGGCGACCCAGCTCGTCAACGCTCGGTAGCGCAGCCGGCACGACGGCACGACGGCACGACGGCACGCCGCGCGGTGAACGCCGGCCACCGCCCCAGTGGAGCGCCGGCTACCTCCCCGGTGTGCGTCGCAGGCTCTGGGCCTCGAACTGGCGCTCGATCTCGTCGAGGGTGACCACCATCTCGGGCTCGATCCGGCGGTGCTCGTCCTCCCGCAGGTGCACTGCGGTGCCGATGGCGACGAACTGCATGACCCGGTTGCCGTAGCCGATCGGGCCCTCCCGCAGTCGCACGGCGACCACTCCGTCGGCGGCCATACCGGCTCCCGACTCCTGGAGGCGCTCCATCGCCCGCTCGCGTGCCAGGTACAAGGCCTGGGTGAGGTTGGGCAGCTCGAGGTTCTGGTTCTGCTGGGCCGCCCACTCCCGGGCGCTCCGCCGGGGAGCGATGACGAAGCTGGCGCCGGCCACGATGCCGAGCGGCCACCACCCGGCCCGTTCGAGGAGCACGAAGTCGCGTGCCGAGAGGTCGGAGAGAAATTCGAAGCCTCCCCGGCTCGAGCCGACCCGCCGGACGGCGGTGCCGGTCAGCGTGACCGACGCGTGGTGGCTCGCCACCTGGACCTCCACCTCCACGCCCAGCACGCCGATGCCGCCCGCCTTGGCGCACTCGTCCCGGAGCACCTGGGAGGCCTGGGCCACGGCGCCACCGAACGCCGAGGAAGCCTCCTCGACCTCGCCGGTCTGCCACTGCCACACCCCCCAGGGGATCGACCACCACGAGAGGCCGAAGACGACGTCGACCGGCTCCCATCCGGCCGAGTGCAGCAGCAGGGTCTCGTCGATGGACAGGGCAGAGGTGGCGCCGCGGTGCCCGGCCGGTCGGGGACGGGCGCGTCGCGTGGCCGGGCTCTCCACGTGCTCGCCGTCCTCGGGGTGGGGCGAGAGCATGGCCATGGCCCGCACGACGTCGGGGCGGGCCGTCACGGAAACCTCTCGCCCACGGCGCCGGTTGCGGCGCCCGTCTCGCCCGTCACGGAAGCCCCTCGCCCACCACTGCGCCCACCACTTCGCCCACCGCGCTCGTCACCGCGCCAACCGCTGCCGGTGCCGGTGCCGGGTGGCGGACGATCACGAGAGCCGCACCACCGGCGTCGGCGCCGGCAGGGGATCGAAGTCCTTGAATTGGCGCACCCGGTTGCCGCGCAGCAGGCACTCGACGGTGAGGTCGCCTTCGCCCACCTCCCGTTCGGAGGGGTGCACGGTGACGCCGTGCAGGAGGTCGCCCTCGAGCTGGCGGCGGACCCGCTCCCGGGCCAGGTGCCGGGCGGCCAGGTGGGCCCGGTTGACCTGGGCGATGGGGCCGACGCCGGCGAGCCCGCCCGACATGCCGCCGGACCAGTTTCCGGTGGTCGAGCCGGCGAGCTGGTAGTGGGTGATGCAGTAGCCCATCATCGATACCGACGCCAGGGTGGCGGCGACCGACACCGGCACGAAACCGGCCTCGAACAGCTTGGCCAGGCGTTGGCCGGCGAGATAGGTCGTGAATGGGGTGGGCGGGCGTGGCGCGTCCGGGACGACCACCGCCGTCCCGCTCATGCGGAACTCGACGGTGGACCCGCCGACGAGCGGGCGGACGTCGTCGGCGACGCCGATGATGCCATGGGCGCCGAGCGCGGTCGCCTCCTCGACCATCCGACCTCGGGCCAGCCCCCAGCCGCTGCCCCAGGTCTGCTCTACCCATGTCTGCTCGTAGTTGGCGCCGAAGACCCGGTGCTCGGTGCCGACGAAGCCGTGCGGGCACCGCCACTCCTCGACGTACTGGCCCGCTCGGGCCCCTGTCCTCCACCAGCCGCCCGTGCCCATCCCGTACTGCCCGCCGTAGCCATAACGCTGACCGCTGGCGAGGGTCCACCCCCACTGCATGACGGCATAGCCCTGCACGAGGCCGACGGGCTGGATGCCGAGGTCGAGGCACGCGGCGAAGTCGGTGACCGACAAGCCCGACGACCATGCGCCCCCGGACAGCCGCCGGCCTGCCGCCTCGGGGAGGTCGCCCCCCTCGGGGAGATCGTCCTCGTCGGGCAGGTCGTCCCCGTCGGGCAGATCACCCTCCCCGTCGGGCAGATCGCGCTCGCCGTCGAGGTTCGTCATCGTTCGGCCGCCGCCCCCCGCCTCACCCGTCGAGCGAGATGATCGTTCGCGGCTGGGCGATGGTGTGCTCCTGCTTGTCGTCGGCCACCGCGGTACCGAGCGAGAGGAACTCGATCGTGTGGTCGCCCCACATGTGGCTCTTCTCCTCCAGGCGCACGCCGACGATCCCACTGGCCCCCAGCTCGGTGGCCTCGTCCTGCATCCGCGTCATCGCCAGCTCGCGAGCCTCGTAGAGGGCCTGGGTGAAATTGGGCAGCTCGACGTTGCGCCCCGCCGCCCGCAGGGTCTGCCCGAGCCCCCGGTGGGCGATGTGGTACACGGCCGTGCCCATCACCAGGCCGAGGGGGACGTGACCCGTCTGCATCAGGACCCAGAAGTCCTGCCCGGAGAGGTCGGAGGTGAAGGGCTTGCCCTGGCGGTTCCGGTACGAGCGGCCGTCCTCGGACTTGACCGCCGTGCCCAATGCGATGAACTCGGCCGTGTCCGAGCCCCACTCGTAGTAGTTGACGTCGAGGCGGACCCCGACGACGCCGTCGGCACCGAGCTCGGTCGCTTCGGCGTCCATCCGGTCCATGGCCAGTTGCCGGGCGTCGTACATGGCCTCGGTCAACTTCGACAGCTCTTGGCTCTGCGACCAGCGCCGGGTCTGGATGCCCAGGTGGTAGATGGAGCTCCCCATGACGAAGCCGACCGGGCGGAAGCCGACCTCCTTGATGAGGAGGAACTCGTTGACCGAGAGGTCCGAGGTGAACATCCCCTTGTGCCCGGGGCGGTCCTCGAGCTCGGCCAGCCGCCGTCCCGCCTCGGTGGGGATGCCCTCTTGGGCCGACGGCAGCTCGCGGCGCGGCGCGGCGGGCGAACCTCCGGCATCGGGGCCGTCGGCGGGCGCGGGGTCGGGGGCGTCGCCCCCAGGTTGGTTCGTCACGGCGCTTCTCCGATCACGATGGACTCGAGGGCCAGGCGGGTCGCCTGGCTCGTCGTCGACTCGTCCCGCAGCACGGTGAGCAGCTGGCGGATCCACTCCTCGATCGTCACCTTGGTCGAGCGGATGCGGATCCCCCCGCTGCTCTTGGCGATGGTGCAGGTTAGGGACCCCCGCTCGACCGTCGCCTCCAGCTGCTCGTCGCCCAGCTGGATCGAGACCCGCCGGATCTCGTCGCTCTTGCGGAACCTCCCCGTCCGCTCCACCTCCAGCCGGTCGCCAAGGGCGCCGGAGAGCCGACCGACCAGCACCCGCAGGAGCAGGCGCACGTCCCGGTCGTCGGCGTGGAGCGAGGAGGCGAGGAGGTCGAGGTCAAGTGTGCCGTCGTCGCGCGGTACCAGGTCGGCCACGGTGGCCAGGCTACCGCCGCCCGACGAGGTCGGGATCGCCGACCCGGTCCAGGCGTCGGCAG
>JBOGGF010000286.1:0-2133 GCA_050743965.1 Acidimicrobiales bacterium | reverse complement strand
GCTCCGGGCTCACCCAAGCCGCCTACGCCGCGGCCGGCATCAGCATCCCCCGCACCAGCGAAGCGCAATGGTCCGCCCTACCTCATGTCCCCCTCGACCAGATCCAACCCGGCGACCTGATCTTCTTCAACCCGGGGGAGTTCCTCCCCGGGCTGCCCGGACATGTCGGCATCTACATCGGCTCGGACGAGATGGTCGACGCCCCCCACAGCGGCGCGGATGTCGAGATCGCCAACCTCGCCGACTGGCCCACCCCCATGGGAGCCGTCCGACCCACCGCCACCGGGAGCACACAATGACCAGCCACGATCCCTACGACATCGACGCCGAGAGCATCCCCGTCGACCAGCTTCCCGTCCCGCCCGCGCCGCCCTACAGCGACCAGGAGAGCCGGCTGCTGCTCGACCGGCTCGTCACCGCCCTCACCGACCTGCGCTTCCCGCTCTGCCGTCACGACGCCGCCGCCCGGCTCCACGTGCTCGCCAGCCTCCAAGCAGACATCCAGGCCTCTTGGCGGACGTGATCGCCGACGCCCGCGACCAGGACTACACCTGGGACCAGATCGCCACCAGCCTCGGAACCAGCCCGGCCGCTGCCCGGCGCTACGCCCGCCCGATGAGCGATCTCCGGTGAGCTCAATCGCCCACAGTCACGCCTCTGGCCGCAGCCGGAAATACGGGATGACACGGCCCGACCTGCGTTCGTACTTCGCGACGCCCCGCCAGATCTCCGAGGCCCGCCGCTGGGCCGCATCGCGTTCCTCGCCGACGGCCTCACAGGCCGTCACCGGGATCCGCTTGCGGCGGATCCATACAGCTGCGCCGGGTGTGGCTCGGAGATTCGCCACCCAGTCTGGGACCCGCGTCTTGCCAGCCGCTCCACCGCCGACGACGAACGAACCGCCGGGCTCTCGCCAATACCCCACCGGGGTGAAGCGCTGCCGGCCTGAACGACGACCCCTCGTCTCGATAACAAGAACGTCACCCCGGTTCAGCATCGCCATTGGGCTCCGTCCCAGCTTCCGCAGCTGGAATGCCTCCATCCTGTTCCCGATCCGCCACAGGCCCGGAGTCCTGTCAACCCAGTTCGCAGAACGCTCTGCCACCCCTCACCCCCTGCCGGCCCACCTCGTGTCGAGCGCACCGTCGCGGTTTGCCCAACAGGCCGCCGGGCACGACCGTACCACGTCCTCGGCAACCTCATTCACCTCGACTCGGCCGGCTCTTACGACCGAGGAACGTTAGAAACTGCTCTTGCTGTCCCGCGCCCGGCGGCGGATCGAGTTCGGGACCATAGCCTCCAGGGCCACGGAGAAGGCTGCTCAGCGGGCGCAGACGCGCCATGTGCTCGGCCATCAACTCGGCGTCAAGTGCGACGTCGCGCTCCAGGCTCCGGGCCAAGTCCCACGTGTGCACCAGAACCTCCAGCGAGAACCACCCCAGCCCGGTGTCGACTGGCTGCTCGCCGAACGGCCAGCGGACCACCTTCACAAGCGCTTCGGGGGTGCAGGCCGACTGCAGGGCTCTTCGAGCCGACAGCCAGCTCTCAAGCGGTTCGCGGTCAATGAACGAGCGCGAAGCCGAGAAGCCGCTATGAGTTGCGAAGTCGTTCCCTTCTATCACCGCAGTGGCGAACTGCAGGTCCGCGACGACATGACCGATCACGTCGAGACAGGTCCATGGCTCACACGGGCTGAGGCGATCCCAGTCATCCCGGGACACCGATCGCACGACCGCCTCGAAGCCGTCGCACGCTCTTTCGAACTTTGCGACACCAGATGCCACCGAGCCGACGATAGCTGCCGCGTGCCGGACGACCGTTTGGCAGGATTCAAAAGTCGTGGCCCACGTGCCTCACTCACGAAACCCGCCTTCACCTGCCCTTCCGCTCCCGAGCTAGAGATAACCGAAGGCCCGATGCAGTTCGAGCCGGCCACCTTCGCCGCCTACGACACCCCCGTCCCACCCGGCGGGGCCAACCCACCCAGCCTGTACGACCCAACCGATGCCGTCTACGCCGCCACCCGGATGCTCTGTGCCAACGGTGCGGCCAACGGCGCCAACCTCAACGCGGCGGTATTCGCGTACAACCACAGCCAGAGCTACGTCACGGAAGTCCTCGACCTCGCCCAGA
>JBOGGF010000285.1:0-1918 GCA_050743965.1 Acidimicrobiales bacterium | reverse complement strand
GACCCACACCCGAGCCTCGGCGTTGCCGAGAGTGTCCATGGCCTTGGCCGCCCGCAGCACCATGAGGCGCATGGCCTCGACCTCGATGCGGGCCCGGGACACGACCTCCATGTTCTTGCCGAGGTTGATCAGCTTCTTGCCGAACCCCTCGCGGGAGATGCCCCGGTCGACCATGAGGTCGATGGCCCGCTCCGCTGCCCCGATCGAGCGCATGCAGTGGTGGATGCGCCCCGGTCCCAGGCGCAGCTGGGAGATCTCGAACCCGCGGCCCTCCCCCAGCAGCATGTTGGTGGACGGCACTCGTACGTCGTGGAAGCGGATGTGCATGTGCCCGTGCGGGGCGTCGTCGGACCCGAACACGTGCATCGGACCCACGATCTCCACGCCCGGGGTGTCCTTCGGCACGAGGATCTGTGACTGCTGCCGGTACGGGTCGCCGCCCTCGTTCGTCCGGACCATCGTGATGAACACCGTGCAGCGCGGGTCGCCGGCGCCGGAGATGTAGAACTTCTCCCCGTTGATCACCCACTCCTCGCCGTCGAGCACCGCGCTGGTGTGGATCTGCCGGGCGTCCGAGCTCATCACGTCGGGTTCGGTCATCGCGAAGGCCGACCGGATCTCGCCGCGCAGCAGCGGCTCGAGCCACTGCTTCTTCTGCTCCGGCGTCCCGACGCGCTCCAGCACCTCCATGTTGCCGGTGTCGGGGGCGGAGCAGTTGAGGCACTCGGAGGCCAGCCGGTTGCGGCCCAGCTCGGCGGCGATGTACGCGTAGTCCAGGTTGGACAGGCCCTGACCGGTCTCGCTGTTGGGCAGGAAGAAGTTCCACAGGCCCAGCTCGCGGGCCTTGCTCTTCGCCCCCTCCAGCAGCTCCAGCTGGCCCGGGGCCCAGCTCCACCTGTCGGCGCGGCCGTCACCCAGGCGGTGGAACTCCTCGGTGATCGGTTCGACCTCGGCGGCGATGAACTCGCGCACCGCGTCGTAGAGCGGCCGGACCCCCTCCGACATCCTCAGGTCGAAGTCGTCCATGCTCGCGCTCTGCAAGGCGCCACCAGTCATGTGAGCTCTCCTTCGTCGTCGCCTTGCCGGGTCGGGATCACGTTGCGGACCGGTCCTCGAGGAGGTCGAGGGATCGTCTGCGCAGCTTGCGCATGCCCCCCAGCCACCGGTCGGGGTCGGCGGCCTTGCGCTCCACGTAGGTCTGGACCTCCGGATGGGGAAGGATCATGAACCGTCCCTCCCGGACGGCGGCCGTCACGACATCGGCGACGTACTCGGGCTCGACGATGCCGTCGGTCCCGCCGTCGCCGAGCTGCCGTGGGGCCATGGCCGTGTTGACCCCTTGCGGGCACAGCACCGAGACGCCGATGCCGTCGTCGCCGTGCTCGATCGCGATCAGCTCGGCCAGCTTGATGCAGGCGGCCTTGGTCACGCTGTAGGGGGCGGACCCGACGGCGGCGAGCAGTCCCGCAGCGCTCGCGGTGTGCACGAGGTATCCCTCCCCGCGCGCCGTCATCGACGGGAGGACGGCCCGGGCCGCGTAGACGTGCGCCATCACGTGCAGCTCCCACAGTGCCTGCCAGGTCTGGTCCGGCGCACCGACGCCGCCACCGCCGCCACCGGCACCCGCGTTGGAGAAGAAGATGTCGATCGCGCCGATGTCCCGCTCGACCCGCTCGACCAGGTCGCCCACGGCGGCCTCGTCGGTGACGTCCAGCTCCACGCCGAGGCCACCGATCTCCTCGGCGACCGATCGCGCCGTCTCGCCGTTGCGGTCGGCGACGACGACGGCCCGCGCGCCGTCGGCAGTCCAGCGACGGGCCACCGCCGAGCCGATCCCGCCACCACCGCCGGTGATGACGGCTACCCGGCCGCTGATCTCCATGTACGCTCCCAGGCGGTTGCAGTCACAGCACAAAGG
>JBOGGF010000284.1:0-2535 GCA_050743965.1 Acidimicrobiales bacterium | reverse complement strand
CGGCGGCGGGTGATCTCGACCAGCGGCTTGAGGATCAGCGCCAGCGCGGCCAGGCCCAGGGCGCCCAGCCCCCACCACAGGCCCTCGCGCTGGACGGACTCGAGTGGGCTGGTGGTCGAGGCGAGCGGGTGCACGTTCCTCGCGGTCGCCTTCGGGGGCGGGGCCGACCTGTGGCCCGGCAGGGTCGGGCCCTCACGGTGCGGGTCGAGGGTCATGGTGAGCGCGACGTACGGCCGGATCTCGCCCCAGCCCTGGTCGTCGTCGCGCTTCCCCTGAATGGGCCGGGAGGCCGAGGCCTTGATCCGGTAGGCGATGTGGTCGGCGGACTCCTTCGGGTACTTCTCCCGCAGAATCGCAGCCTCCGCACTGACGAACGGCGTCGCCCAGCTCGTATAGGGCTGCTGGTTCGAGAGGCAGTCGCCGTTGGCGTGGTAGGCGACCATGATGCCCTGTCCGGGAGCCGAGACGTCGATGTCAGCGCCGTGCACCGAGTAGTTGTCGACCACGCCGTTCGCGTTGGTGGCCGCGACCCCGATGACGTGCGGGGAGGCGGCAGGGTACTTCGGTTGCGTCACGCTGCTGCCGGAGGCGTCGCCGCCGGAGGCCACGACGAGCGCGTCCTGGCGGTGCGCGAACCGCACCGCGCTCTTCAACGTCGGCAGGTCGGGGTCGTCGGGCGGCGTGCTCAGGGACACGTTGATCACGTCGGCGCCGTGCCCCGCTGCCCAGCGGATGCCCTCGGCCAGACGGACCGTGTTCGGCGGGTACGACACGGGTCCGCTGCTGTCTTGGGTCTTCTCCTGGTCGAAGACCCGCACCGGCAGGATCGTGGCTCCCGGCGCCGCGCCGATCAGCCCGGACTTCCCGCTGGGCAGCCGCTGTGCCGCGATGATCCCGGCAACCGCGGTGCCGTGACCGTAGTCGTCCTGCGTGGCCGGGCCGGGGACGAACGACTTCCCGGGGAGCACGGTGTCGCCGGACATATGCGCGTTGTCGGTGTCGACCCCTGAGTCGACCACGGCGACGGTCACGCCCTTCCCCGTTGCGAGCGGCCAGGACTTCGCGAAGGCAGGCGAGAGCAGGTACTGCGAGAACCGGTTGATGAAGTGAGTCTTGCCCACCTCGCACTGCACCGTCGCGTGGGCGGGCGCCACCGGCAGTGGCGCCACCACGCCTGCGAAGAGCCCGGCCAGCGCCGCACCGGCGAGTCTCCTGGTCATCGGCTGCCCACCGGCTGCACCGCCGCTTCACGGGCGAGCACGGGGCCGTCGGCGAACAGCGGCAGCCACGCCTGTGGCACAGGCACCGGCGTGACCCTGCCGTAGCCCAGCGCACTTTGCGCAGCACGTTCTGAAGTCTCGTCGCCGACGGGGTAGTGAGTTCCGCTGGCGTCGACGAGGTAGACCCGGCCGGTGTTGAGGTTCCCGGCCGCGGAGGCGCGCACCAGTGCCCCGCGCCCGGGCTGCACCTGTTGTGCGATCCCCGAACTCTCGGGGAGGGCCCGGTCACCACGCGGGGTCGCGAGCAGCGTCCGCGGCGCCTCGCCCTTATGGGCGTCCAGGCGGGCACAGGGAGAGGTGGTGCTGGCGTACGGCGTGACGTCCTGGTCCGGCCAGTCGGAAGGATACGGCGCGTCCTGAACTTTGCTGTCAGTGGACAGCCCTGCGGCTCGACCGGCGGTGAGCCGGTCCACGGGCATCTCGGCGCCGATGCCGGCGGAGCGGTAGACAGTCCAGGCGAACGGGGTCAGCGGCAGCAGCGCGCCGGTCGACCCGAGTACGTAGTGCCGGTCGCCCACCGTGACCGGGGTCCCGACGGTGTCGAGACCGGAGATGCCGGTGCTCACGTGCTGGCCGCTGCCGGACACCGGGAACGGCTGGAGGGCCGTGCCCTGCTCGAACAGGTCCAGCCACTCCCCGGGCACGTTCACCGGGGTCTGGCTGTCCAGGCGCAGTGCGCGCAGGGTGGCCGTGGCGTCACCGGCGAGCGGGTAGCGGTGGTCGCCGATGACGACGTACTCCGTGCCGCCGGCAGTCACCCGGAAGGCCTGGTTGCGCGCTGGATCCACGCCCGGGCGCTCGTTCATGCCCACCTTGATGCCGCCACTGGTGTTGGTGCAGGCGCTCCAGCCGGACTTCACCAGGTGGGTGGGCGTGGGCAGGATGTCGGGGGCGCCGGGAATGCCCAGCGTGTACCCCTGCTGCTGGGCGGCGATCTTGTCATCGGGCACGAAGTCGACCCGCAACTGGCCCCGCTGGGCGAGGATCAGGCGCGCCGAGGTGGCGTTGATGACGGGGTAGAGCGTGCCCTTGAGGGCGACGAAGCGTGACCCCGAGGACTTGCCGATGACCAGGCCGCTGTCGAGCCAGTCTCTGGGCACGGTGGGCTTGAGGAAGCCGGAGACCGCGGCGCCGGCGACCAGCATGCCGGCGAGCACCAGGCCGCCGATCAGGGTGCGGCCGTAGCGCACCGGCTCGACCTCGCGACCGCCCGGAGCCCCGCTCAGGAAGGCCGTCACGAGACGGCGACGGTTGA
>JBOGGF010000283.1:0-8028 GCA_050743965.1 Acidimicrobiales bacterium | reverse complement strand
AGATCAGAGCCTCCGACATAACCAGGGTGGTTCAAGCCGTCGCGTTCCATTCGCCGCAACGTGTCCGTCAGCACCTTCTCTGAGATGCCGTCGATGGCATCGAGCAACTCCCGGTGCCGCATCGGATCCGAAGCGACGTGTGCCAGGACCGAAAGCACCCACCGGCCGGCAAGGAGACCTCGTACGGCGGAAACCTCGCGGTAATCGAAGCGTGGCGTCACCCGCAAGACCCTCGGAGGGCTGACTCCACAGTCTTGTCGCATACGACGCGCCGCAGCGGGATGCCGATCGTCGACCCGATCCAGCTGCTGGCAGCCCGGACAGCGGCCTCTCTACGTTCCGGTGACAGCCCCGGAACGTAGAGAGATTCCGCGAAGCGCTCGGCGTGGTGCTCGTCCCGAATCGGATAGCGGAAGCATCGGCGTTCATCGCTGACTACTGCGAGGCCGGCTCGCTCCAGGCGAGCATGGAGACGCCCGAGGTGCACGCTGTTCGGATACGCGGGACGCACCTCGCGAAGGGACGCGAGAAGGCGCACGTAGCGGACCCGGTCTCGAGTGCTCAACGGGAGCGACCCTGGCAGGAGGAGAATCAGTGTGCCGTCGTCACGGAGCACGCGGTAGATCTCGGCGAGCACGGCGTCGAGGGGGTCGAAGAGCATGAGCGCCATGGAGCACGCCACGAGGTCGAAGGTGGCATCTCGAAAAGGCTGTCTCTGTCCGTCGCCTCGTACCAGCACACTCGGGAGCACCTTCGCTGCTCTCGCCAGCTCGCCCGGAGATCGGTCCACGCCCACCCAGCGGAGGTGGGGAGCGGTGGTCTGGAGCGGGCCAGTTCCACAGGCGAGGTCGAGTGCCACGACGGCGGGGTTGCGGGGCGCGACGGCGAGCAGCCAGGCATACGGGTTCGTGGCGTCGACGTCGCAGGCTTCCGACAAGACGTCCTCGGTGATGCCGGGGTGGTCCTCGTGGAACCGGTCGAGATAGGACGTCCACGGGTTGGCCGCGCTGGAGGCTGGGGACGTCATCGGTTCGTGCCGCGCCGACGGCGAAACGGGGCGAAGTAGCCAACGCTGGCGACGACGAAGGGCACGAGATAGTTGGTGGCAACGCGCGCCCACGTCGATACGCCCACGTGGCCGGAAACGATGAGGGTGCCCTCGTTCACGCTGGAGAGGATCGTGCCGACCACGCTCGCCACGACAACGCCGGTGCGGAAGGTGTAACCGCGGGCGATCAACACACACGCCTCCCGCGGAGAGGACCACGGCGGCGGGCGGCGCTTCGGGTTCTCGGGTGCGATGTCGTGGTCCATGGCGGTCTCTGCCATGCGGTCGTCGAGCATCGTCGGCGGTCCGCTCATCGCGACGACCGACGCTTCGGCCGGGGCGGAGATGCTGGCACCATGTGGCTGCGGAGCATCGCCCGGGGTGTTGCCCGGGTCCGGTGATGGGGTGGTCACCGCCTCTCCGAGAGAGTCGAGGCATACCGTGTCAGCCGGGCGACGGCGAGGTCTCGGGGACGACGCTCGCCGATTCGGCCGAGTGCCGCCTTGATCAACACGAGCCACTCGGCGTCCTCGCTGCATTCCCAGCACGCTGCGAGATGCCGCCGGACTGAGACGGCGAGACACGGGTCGGCTTCGCCGTCGAGGTAGGTTTCTACCCCTCGGTGCAGGGCTCGGTGCTCTCTCGTGTTCACAACGGTTTGGGAACCCGCTCCCCTCAGCGTACATTCCCTGGAATGCCGAGCGCGGTGAGGGGGTTCCACCTACGTGCACGAGGCCGATGAGCACCAGCAAGGTGAGGATGCCTTCGCCCGCTACGTCCTGCCCGAGCTGGAAGTTCTCGCCAGGGTGGCGTTCTCGATCACCCGCAACACCGCAGACGCCGAGGACCTCGTTCAAGAGACGCTGCTGTGCGCCTACCGGGCGATCGACCGTTTCGACGGCGCCCATCCCCGGGCCTGGCTGTTCACCATCATGCGCAACGCGGAGGCCAAGCGGCACCGGCGGCGCCGGCCGCAGCTGCTGCGCGACCCGGACCAGGCTGGGCGCATGGAGGCCACCGATCCGCGAGGCGGTGTTGCCTCTCCCGAGGAAGTCGTCGTCGGCGCGGAATTCGACGCTGTGGTGGGTCAGTGCCTGGCGTCCCTTCCCGAGCGGCACCGCCAGGTGGTCGAGCTCGTCGACATCGACGGGCTCTCCTACGCCGAGGCGGCAGAAGCGATCGGCGTGCCGGTCGGCACGGTCATGAGCCGGCTGCATCGTGCCCGGGTCCGGATCCGCCAGCGCCTCAGCGCTGCTGGCCTTGCACCGAAGAGGAGCATGCGATGAGGGTGTGGAACGCCACGGCGAGCCGGATGCGCTGCATGGCGACGATGCGGGTGCTACAGACCTACCTCGACGGTGCACTCGACGAGGTGGCGGCACGGCGGGTCGCCGAGCATCTCGAGGACTGCCGTCGCTGCGGCCTCGAAGCCGAGGTCTACCAGGAGATCAAGACGGCGCTCGGCGAACAGGACCGAATGGTCGACCCTCGGGCGATCGAGCGGCTGCGACACTTCGGTGAGCAGCTCGCCCGAGGCGACGCGCCCGCGCACGGCGACCACGGTGCCTGACATGGGGCTGCTGGCGAGCGCGGCCGCCACCACGGGACCTGGAGGAGGCAGCAGTACCCAGGTCATGACGAGTCCCTCGGGCACCGCGCGCGCCCGGGTCGTGAGGTCCTACGATCTCGCCGTCATTGGCGGCGGTGCCGGCGGGCTGGCGGCTGCCCGGGCCGGGGCGCGCCACGGCCTTCGCACCGTGCTCATATCTGACGGGGCGCTCGGCGGCGACTGCACCTTCACCGGCTGCGTGCCCTCCAAGACGCTCATCGAAGCCGCCGCCGAAGGGCTGCCGTTCGCCGAGGCTTCCGCCAGGATGCGCGCCGTCGTCCGCCAGATTGCGGCCACCGAGGACGCAGGCGTGCTGAGGAGGGAGGGCGTCGAGGTCGTAGAAGGCTGGGCACGCTTCTCCGGGGCCCGCACCCTATCCGTCAACGGCCAGTCGATCCGGGCCAAGGTGGTGGTGATCGCCACCGGTTCCCGCCCTGCCGTACCGCCGATCACTGGGCTCGACGTGGTCCCGTTCCTTACCAATGAGTCGGTCTTCGATCTCGACGAACTGCCCAGCTCGATCGCCATCCTCGGCGGCGGGGCCATCGGCTGTGAGCTGGCGCAGGCCTTCCGGCGCTTCGGAGCGGAGGTGCAGGTCGTCGAAGGCGAGGGCCGGCTCCTTCCCCGCGAGGAACCCGAGGCGAGCGCCGTGCTGGCGGGCGTCTTGGCCGCCGAGGGGATCGGCATGCACCTCGGCGCCAGCGTGGAACGCGTCGAAAAGGCGACCTCCGGCGCGGGAGTCCGCCTGGCGCGCTCGGACGGGTCGAACATCTGCGCCAAGGCGCTGCTGGTGGCGGTCGGGCGGCGGCCAGCCACCGCGGGTCTCGACGCCGAGGCCGGCGGTATCGAGCTCGACGAGCGGGGCTTCGTGCGCGCCGGCCGGTTCCTCGCCACCAGCGCCGCCGGCGTGTACGCCGTCGGGGATGTGACCGGCCGACTGCTGTTCACCCACGCCGCGGATGAGATGGGGCGCCTGGCGGTCCGCAACGCCACGGGTCGGCTGGGGTGGCTCGGACGCCGAGCGTTCGACCCCTCGTCGATCCCGTGGGTGACGTTCTGCGACCCCGAGATCGCCCGGGTCGGTCTCACCGAGGCCCAAGCCGTCGAGGCCGGGGGCAGGGTCGCCTTCGTTCCCATGTCGGAGGTCGACCGGGCCATCGCCGCCGGGAGGACCGAGGGGTTCGTGAAGCTGATCGCCGGGCCCCGGACTCTGCTCCGTGGGACCGGCGGCGGGCGGCTCCTCGGCGCGACGATCGTCGCCCCGCGATCCGGCGAGATGATCCACGAGGTCGCCCTCGCCATGCGCGCCGCCATGTTCACCGGCCGGCTCGCCCAGACGGTGCATGCCTATCCGACCTGGTCGACAAGCCTGCGTCAGGCAGCCGCCCAGTTCTTCTTGGAGACTGACGGCCACCGGGCGCGCCCAGCGAGCTCACCACCGGGCCGGTGACCGGGGCCGGGCGGGGCCGGTGTTGCCGTCGTGCCGATGCCGGTGCCGGTATCCGGTGGCCGGTGGCCGGTATCAGGCCACTCGTTGGACGAGGGTGGTCACCCAGGCCAGGCGGTCGAGCACCAGCAGGACGCCCATGGCGCCGAGGACGGCGGCGGAGGTGGCGGTGACTGCCATGCCGTGGCGGCGGAGCCACGCCAGGGGTGCGGCGAGTCGGTCGAAGAGGACGGCGACGGCGAGGAAGGGTGCGCCGAGGCCGAGCGAGTAGACGGCCAGGAGCAGTGCGCCGGATGCGACGTGGCCCTGCTGGGCGGAGAGGGCCAGTACCGAGGCGAGGATCGGTCCGACACACGGCGTCCAGCCGAAGGCGAAGGCCGCACCGGCTACCGGTGCGGCGAACGGCCCGAGTCGGGCCAGACGCGGGTGGAGACGCCACTCCTGGTAGAGGCCGGGTCGTTGGAGCATGAGAGTCCCGAGCAAGAACAGCGCCATGGCCACCACCACGACACCCGAGATGCGGGTCAGCGTGCCCTGCTGGTGCACGACGGCACGGCCGAGCGCGCTGGCCGAAAGTCCGAGCAGCACAAACACGCTGCCGAAGCCGGCGACGAACAGGGCGGTGTCACGCGTGACGGCGCCGAGCGCCCGGGCTCGGCCAGCTCGTCGACGAATGACGGCGGCCGGCGCATCCCCCGGCAGCGCAGTCCCTGGTGGCGATATGGTCCCGACATCGTGTGGCCCCTCGGCGCGCCGGGTCACATCGAGACCGCCGACGATCGACAGGTAGGCGGGAACGAGGGGTAGCACGCACGGCGAGGAGAACGACGCCACGCCGCCGGCGAACGCTGCCACCAGGCTGACGCCGGTGACACCCATCGATCAGGCCGGTACCGAGAGCCCGTAGAGCTGGTTGAGCTCGCTCGCCAAGGCGGATGCGGTGAACCCGCCGACGTGGGTGGTGAGCAGCGCGCCGGCGGGGCTGTAGAAGGCGGTCATCGGCATCGATCCACTGCCGCCGAGGGTTTGGTAAAGGCCGTCGCCCTGCGAGCCTCCGACATCGCTCGCCACGGCCGTCACCGACGACGCCAGGTGGTACTGCTGGGCGAAGGCCTGTCCGTTGCCGGTCTCGAGCGCGTTCACCTCCACCACATCCACCTGACCATGCAGCATCTTCGCGTCCTGGGTGAACACTGGGAGCTCCGAGGCGCAGACCGTGCACCATGAGGCGAAGAAGTTGACCACTACCGGCCGGCCGTGCAGGCTCGCCAGCGACACCTTGCCCGGTGCCCCGAGACGCGGCAGCACCCATCCCTGGGTGGTCGTCTTGTAGCCGGCACTGGAGCCGTGGTCGACGACGGCGAGGGTGATCACCCCGGCGAGGACCACGGCGCCGACGGTGCTCACCGTCATGGTGCGCAGCCGGCGACGTCGGATCGCCGCTCCTCGTCTCGGTGCCCGCTTGGCCTGGACCAGGCGCTGCTCTTTCGACGGCAGTTTGCGCTCACCGCCTGACGACGTGGTCCGACGCCCCGCTTCAGGACCTGGTCGCGGTGGTGGTCGCCTCTTGCGCTTGGCGCTCATATCGAGTGTCCGGCTGGTTTTCCGTCGCTCAGCGGGCGGCGGGCAGCAGGTCGCGGACCGAGCCTCGCCGGAGCGCCATGGCGAGCACCGTGCCGACGATGAGCCCGAAGAGCAGGTGGGCGAGGAAGAAGGCGATCTGGGGTACCAGGCTCATCATGGGATTGGTGTGAGGGAGGAGCCCCCAGCGGTTGACCACGTAGACGACGGCTCCTCCGACCACGCCGGCGGCCATCAGGGCCATCGGGCTGCGAAGAACGGTGGAATGCCGAGGGCCCGGGGAGGGTTCCCCTCCCGATCCCCCCTCCCACCACCAGACCGCCGAGCAGGCCGGCACCAATGGCGGGCAGGGCGAGCCGTCTGCCCAGCATCATGGCGTTTCCGCCTTCGGTGGGGCCTGCTTGGAGCCGTCCGGTGGTGCTCATCGAACCTCGCTTTCCGCCGACCAGGTCGGGCGGGTACCGGTTCCCCTGTGGCGGGGCGATCGGGAGGGGAACCCTCCCCGGGCCCTCGGCATTCCACCTTTCTTCGACCACCCCTCGATCTCA
The DNA here is from genome assembly GCA_050743965.1 of Acidimicrobiales bacterium. GTDB lineage: Bacteria > Actinomycetota > Acidimicrobiia > Acidimicrobiales > RAAP-2 > DAHUZJ01. Next base: position 1,795 of record JBOGGF010000283.1, on the reverse strand, counting down.
GGCTCCAGCACCTACGCTGTCGCTGTATCCGTTGCCTAGGGGATCTGACGCCTGCCGGCCGGCCGCGGCGAGCCACGAAGAAGATGGAAGGATCCGGCCGCCGAGCGGGTTCCGTCAATCCTGAGCAGCACTCGCCGTCGTGACCGCCGACCGCAGGGATGCCGAGGCCGGGGTGCCTCAGGCGGATCGACGGGTACGCACGGAGAGCGAGAAGGAGAGACGTGAGCAGACGACCCGCCCGGTGGAAGCGAGCGATCGACTGGCTGGGCAGCCTGGAACGAGCGACCCGGCCGGTGGCAGAGGAGAGCCGCACCGCATTAGCAAGGCGGTGGGCGGCGCTCCCCGACCACGTCCGGACCCCCTCGCAGACCTTGGGTCGGATGGCGGTGGGCTGCGAAGGCACCCACGGTGTCTTTCCGCGCTGCAACTTCACCTGCACCCCCTGCTATCACTCGGCTGACGCCAACCGGGTGCGAGTCGACGGCGCCCACACCCTCGTCGAGGTCGACCGCCAGATGGCCCATCTCGCCTCGGTGCGCGGCCCGCACGCCCATGCCCAGCTGATCGGCGGCGAGGTGACCCTGCTCGATCCCGACGACCACGCCGAAGCCCTCGCCATCATGCGCCGGCACGGCCGCGAGCCGATGAGCTTTACCCACGGAGACATGGACTACTCCTACCTGGAGCGCATGGCGCTCGGCCCCGACGGCAAGCCAAGACTCCGGCGCCTGTCGTTCGCCGGGCACTTCGACACCACCATGCGCGGCCGGCGAGGCCTGCGCCGACCGGCCTCGGAGGCCGAGCTCAACCCCTACCGCCAGGCGTTCTGTGACATGTTCCGCCGGCTTCGCGCCGACCACGGCGTGGCCTTCTTCCTCGCCCACAACATGACGGTCACTCCCGGCAACGCCGTGGAGATCCCCCAGGTGATCCGCGACTGCCGTTCGATGGGTTTCAACATGCTGTCCTTCCAGCCAGCCGCCTTCGTTGGCGACGCGCGTCGATGGCGGGAGGACTACCGAAGCCTCGATGCCGACGCAGTGTGGGCGAGAATCGAGGAAGGCGCCGGGGCACACCTGCCCTACCGGGTCTTCCAGACGGGCGACGAGCGCTGTAACCGCTCCGCGTTCGGCTACTACCTCGGCGAGCGGTGGTTCCCAGTGCTCGACGACGACGATCCCGAGGACCTCGCGGCACGCGACGCCTTCTTCACCTACCTCGGCGGGATCCACTGGGGGGCGCGGCCCGCGCTGCTCGCGGCCCGCCTGGCGCGTGTGCTCGTCGCCCACCCCCACCTGGCTGTCACCGCGGCACGGTGGCTCGCTCGGCGGGTGCGCCGGGCCGGCTGTGCCGTCGCCGTTCTCCGCGTCCTGCGGCGAGGCGAGCTGGTGCCGATGACCTTCGTCATGCACCGCTTCATGCACGCCGAGGACGTGAAGCCGGCCTGGGAGCTGCTGCAGCGGGGCGAGACGAGCGACGACCCCCGGATCGTCGAGACCCAAGAGCGCCTGGCGGCCTGCTTCTACGCCATGGCCCACCCCGAAACCGGCGAGATCGTCCCGGCCTGCGTCCAGCACGCCGTGCTCGACCCGATCGAGAACGCGGCGCTCACGAAGCTCCTGCCACTGCCCCGACGACGGCAACCGGTGACCGCGTCGGCACCAGATCCGGTGCCGGGAGCCCGATGAGGGTTGGCGGGGCGGTGGTGGTGATGGCGAAGGCGCCCCGGGCCGGATCGGTCAAGACCCGCCTCGCGCCCCTGCTCGGTGACGGTGGTTGTGCCGCCCTCCAAGCG
>JBOGGF010000282.1:0-1661 GCA_050743965.1 Acidimicrobiales bacterium | reverse complement strand
TCGCCCAACATCACCTGGGCATCGACCGCCAGCGCCGTCGACACCGACACCTCGGTGCCCCTCCACCTAGAGGTCTGGTCCGGCGTGGCCACGTCGGCGAGCGCGGGGACGACCACGGTCACCTACTCGGGATCGGTCTCGTCCAAGACGATCGAGCTGATCGGCGACTCCTTCCACTACGGCGCGGCCGGCACCTGGGGGCTGGTGACGGGCGGCGGGACCAACGGCTCGTCGAGCACCATCGCCTTCCCGTCTCTCACGTCGGCAGCGAGCTCGGCGGGCGGCGGCGGGGGAGGCGTCTACGTCGGCTACTCCCGGGTGGCCTCGAGCTACTCCGGGGGAGTGACCGCCGGGTTCGCCGGCTACGGAACGCCAATGGGCAACGTCGAGATCCGGGGTGTCTCGCTCGCCCCGTCCACCGCCTACGCACCCACGGCCACCCAGAGCAGCAGCGGGAGGTACACCTCGATCGGCGCGATCTTCGCCGCCGGCTGACACCGGGAGACGACTGTGACTGCTCGGCCCGGCTACCCGCCCGATGCCGCGCCGCCGCCGCTCGGGCCGACGGCGGCGGGCGCACCCACCTGGACCTTGAGGGCCGCCAGCTCCTCGTCGACCTTGGACGACGTGCCCACCTGGTCGAGCTCGGCCTGGATGTCGTCGGTCGAGCCACCCACGTCCTCGAGCACTCCGGACTCGAGCAGCTCGTCGGTCGCCTGAGCGCGGGCTTGCATCTGGGCGATCTTGTCCTGTGCCCGCTCGAGGGCCGCGCCGGAGTCGCTCATCGACTTGGAGATCCCCGCCGCGCTCTCGTTGACGCTGGTGACCGCCGACGAGGCCGTGTACTCGGCCTTCAGGGTCTCCTTCTGCACCCGGAAGGCGTTGACCCGCTGCTGGAGGGACTGGAGGGTCTCGGTGAGCTTCTCCTCCTGTTCAGTGAGCTGCTGGTGCTGTGGCTCCATCCCGTCGATCTGGGACTGCACCGCCGCCTTCCGGGACAGCGCCTCCTTGGCCAGGTCGTCCCGGCCCTGGCCGAGGGCGGCCTTCGCCTGGTCCTGCAGGTGGGGGACGGAGTACCGGAGCTGTGCCTCCTGGAGCTCGATCCGCTTGCGCGACGCGGTGATGTCGACGAGCGCCCGGCGGACCTGGGTGAGCTGCTCGAGCATCCGCTCGTACGAGAGGTCGAGCATCTCGTTGGGGTTCTCGGCCTTGTCGAGCGCCCGGTTGGCCTTGCCCTCGATTATGTCGTGCGCCCGTTGGAAGAGCCCCATGGCCACTCCTCATTCTCTCTCCTGCGAGGTCGGCGGGTGCCGGCGGGACCATCTTTGCCGTCGTCGCCGCGGTGTGCTCGGCCGCCCCGGCCGGCGGTGCCCCGGCGCGGCGGCGCCGGCCGGTCACCAGCGGCCGTGGTGCACCCGCTCGGCCGCGCTCGGCCCTGGGCGGTCGAGGGAGGCCGATGGGCGGTCGGCGCCGTCGGGATGGCCGATGAGAACGGCACCGAACAGCCGCCATCCTTCGGGGACGCCGAGGGCGGCGAGCAGCGGGCCCTCGCCCCGGAAGCTCCCGAGGAAACACGCCCCGAGCCCCTCGTCGGTCGCCCCGAGCAGCAGCGTCATCGTGGCGAAGGCGGCGTCGCCGAACCAGTAGGGGACGGGCCAGGC
>JBOGGF010000281.1:0-5962 GCA_050743965.1 Acidimicrobiales bacterium | reverse complement strand
GCTCGAGGGCGCGGGCACGCTCGAGGGCGCGGGCACGCTCGAGGGCGCGGGACCGAGCTTGCGCATGGGCTTGCCCTCGGGCTCGGGCATGGCGGGCGTCACCGCAGCCGCCCTCCGGCGGCGGTGGTCACGGCGTCGATGCAGGCCTGGCGGAGCCGGCCCACCTCCTCGTCGGTGAGGGTCCGATCCTGGGCGGCGAAGCGGAGGCGGAAGGCGAGGCTCCGGGCACCAGCGACCACCCCAGTCCCGCGGTACGCATCGAAGAGCGCCACCGACTCGAGCAGGTCGCCGCCGGCACCGGCCAGCACCTCGGCTACCCGGTCGGCGGGGACGCCGTCGTCCACCACGAACGCCAGGTCCACGTCGGACGACGGGAAGCGGCTCACCGGCCGAGCCGTCACCGCCCGCCGTGGCACGCCGGCGAGGCGACCGAGGTCCACCTCCAGCCAGCCGATGCGGCGACCGGCGAGGCCGAACGCCGCCGCCACCTCCGGGTCCACCTCGCCGACGGCGCCAATCTCGCCGGCGGCGCCGACCTCGCCACCCTCGCCGACGGCGCCGACCTCGTCGACGCCCCCCGGGGTGCCGTCCCTCACCACCAGGCGCGCCGTCCTGGTCGGGTGGAGGCCCGGGACGTCGACGGCCGCCGCCAAGCGGACCCCGTCCAGGCCCAGCGCTTCGGCCACGATCCGCCAGGCGGCCACGGCCGTACGGGCGTCGTCGCCGTCGAGAGCGAGCACGGCCGAGCACAGCTCGCGCTCGGCCGGGAGCACGGTGGACGACGCCCCGCCTGCCCCGCTACGGCCGACCACCCGGCCACGCTCGTCGGGGTGCGAGAACACGGTCCCGGTCTCGAAGAGGCGAACGGGTCCCTGGCGCCGGTTGCCGTTGTAGGCGACCGCTCGCAGGAGCCCTGGCAGCATCGACCGGCGGAGCCATGCCTCCTCGCTGGCCAGGGGATTGGCCACCGCCACGGCCGGCCCGCCGAGGCCCATCCGGGCGTGGTCGGCGTCGTCCACCAGGCTGGGCGTCCAGGCTTCGTCGGCCCCGAGACCGCACAGCAGGTCGGCGACCAACCGGCGCTCGCGCTGGCGGTCGTCCAGCCGGCCCGGCTCGGGCCACGACGGCTGGCGGCGGGGCAGCCGGGCGTACCCGTACGTGCGGGCGATCTCCTCGACCACGTCCGCCACCCCGTGCGGTGCGTCGCGGACGTCCGGCCGGTTGGTCGGGACCGAGACCACCACCACTTCGCCGGCTGGCTCGCAGCCGAAGCCGATGGGCTCCAGGAGCGCCGCCACCTCGTCCGGCTCGAAGGGCACGCCGAGGACCGTCCGGACCCGGGCCAGCGGCACGTCCACCCGCCGCGGCCGTGGCGAGACCGCCCCCCGCACTTCGAGGGTGCCGGTCGCCACCGGCGCCCCGACCAGCTCGCAGAAGCGGGCGACCGCCCGGTCGACGCCCCACGGGTCGCATCCCCGCTCGAACCGAGCGGACGCCTCGGTGCGCAGGCCGAGCCGCTTCGACGTCCGGGCGATGGCCATGGGGGAGAAGTAGGCCGCCTCTAGCAGGACCCGGGTCGTCGACCCGCCGATCTCCGACGACTCGCCGCCCATGATCCCGGCGATGCCCACCGGCCGGCCGGCGGCGTCGCTGATGACGCAGTCCTCACCGGCGTCGCCCAGCCCCCGGCCGGGCGTGCCGAGCACCCGTTCGGCACCGTCGAGGGTCACCACCGTCTCGTCCGGGCGCGCCCGCCGCACCAGCAGGCCGGGCGACTGCAGCCGGTCGAGATCGTAGGGGTGGGTCGGCTGGCCGAGCTCGAGCATCACGTAGTTGGAGGCGTCGACCACGTTGTTGACCGGCCGCATGCCAGCCAGCACCAGGCGGCGGGCCAGCCACCGCGGCGAGGGCCCGACGCTCACGTCGCCGAGCACCCGCACCACCATCCGCGGGCAGAGGTCGAGGGTCTCCACCTGCAGCGACGCCAGCTCGCCGACCGGCACCCCGAGGTCCGGAGCCGGCACCGGGTCGGGGAGGGTGAAGGGGAGCCGCAGGCGAGCCGCCAGGTCCCGGGCCACCCCGGCCATGCTCCAGGCGTCGGGTCGGTTACCCTCGACCGTCACCTCGAGCACCACGTCGGGCTCCACCCCGAGCAGCTCGGCCACGGGAAGGCCCGGGCGGGCGCCCTCGACCTCGGTGAGCAGGAGGAGACCGGCCTGGTCGTCCGACAGGCCGAGCTCCCTGCCCGAGCACAACATCCCGTCGGACACCACACCCTTCATCTTCCGGCGCGCGATCTCGAAGCCGCCGGGGAGCACGGCGCCCACCGGTGCCAGGGGCACCAGGTCGCCGGGGGCGAAGTTGGCGGCGCCGCACACGATCTCCAGGGGACCGTCGCCGGCCTCGACCGTGACCCGGCGGATCCGGTCGGCGCCGGGGATGGGTGCCACCTCGTCGATCCGGGCCACGACGACGTCCTCCAGGCCCTCACCCACCCGCTCGACCGCCTCGACCACCAGGCCGAGATCGTCGAGCTCCTCGACCAGCCGCGCCGGATCGCCTGCGGGGAACGGCGCGAAGTCCCGCAGCCAGCTGAGCGGCACCCGCATCAGAACTGCTCCAGGAACCGCACGTCGTTCTCGATCAGCGCCCGCATGTCGGCGATGCCGTGGCGCATCTGGGCGCAGCGGTCGATGCCGAAGCCGAAGGCGAACCCCGACCACTCGGCCGGGTCGACGCCGACGGCGTCGAACACGGCCGGGTCCACCATGCCGCACCCGCCGAGCTCGATCCAGCCGGTGCCCGAGCAGGTGCGGCACCCCGCCCCGCGGCAGATGGTGCAGGTGATCTCGAGCTCGGCCGACGGCTCGGTGAAGGGGAAGTAGGCCGGGCGGAGGCGGGAGTGGATGTCCGTGCCGAAGTAGGCGTTGGTGAAGGTCTCGATCGTCCCGGCCAGGTCGCCGAAGCTGACGTCCCGGTCGACCACCAACCCCTCGATCTGGTGGAACGTCGCCAGGTGGCGGGCGTCGGGGGTATCGCGGCGGAAGCACCGCCCGGGCATCACCGCATGGAGCGGGAGCCGGCCCTGTTCGAGCAGGTGGACCTGCACCGGCGAGGTGTGGGTCCGCAGCAGGGCGGTCTCGGGCTCGCCCAGCTCCAGGTAGAAGGTGTCCCACATCCCGCGCGCCGGGTGGGCCGGGGGGATGTTGAGGGCCTCGAAGTTGTACCAGTCGGTCTCCACCTCGGGCCCCTCGGCCACGGTGAAGCCCATCCCGACGAAGACGTCCTCGAGAGACCGGCGGGTCGTGTCCACCAGGTGGAGGTGGCCGCGGCGGATCGGGCCGGTCACCTCGCCGACCTCGGTCAGGTCCAGCCGGTCGGCGGCCAGTGACGCCGCGCGCTCTTCGGTCGCCAGCTGGTGGCGCCGGGCGCCGACCAGCGACTCGAGCCGCTGGCGCAGCTCGTGGAGCTCCTTGCCCGCCACCCGCCGGGCGTCGGGATCGAGCGAGCCCAGCTCCCGATGGGCCCGAGCCAGCTCGCCGCGCTTGCCGAGGACGGACGACTCGACCTCTGCCAAGGCGCCGGTCGAGGCGGCGGCGGCGGCCGCGGCGGCGGTCTGGCTCGCGAGCTCCTCCAGGTTCACCCGGGCATCGTACCCAGGGGCCGGTCGGCCCCCAGGCGGCGCTGGCGGAGCGCCTCGAAGCACAGCACGGCGCATGCCATCCCGACGTTGAGGGACTCGGCCCGGCCGACCATCGGCACGCCCACCTCGACGTCGAGCGGGAGCCCGGGTGGCAGCCCCACCGCCTCGTTGCCCAGTACGACCGCCGAGGGACGGCGCCAGTCGACCAAGGCGTAGTCCTCGCCGCCGCGCACCGCGGTGCCGAGCCGGCGGTAGCCGAAGCCGTCCAGCGCCTCGAGGGCCGGCGCCGGGGCGCCGGCCACGATGAGGGGCACATGGAACAGGGAGCCGGCCGACGACCGGACCGTCTTGGGGTTGTAGGGGTCGACCGTGCCCCCGCAGCAGACCACGGCGGCCGCACCGGCGGCGTCCGCCGTGCGCAGCACCGTCCCGGCGTTGCCAGGGTCGCGCACGTCGACCATCACGACGGCGAGGTCGCCGCCCGCCGCCACCTCCAGTGCCACGTCGAGCATGGGGAAGACGGCGCAGAGCGGCTGGGGCGTGACGGTGTCGGCGACCCGGGCCATGACGCCCGGCGACAGCTCGAATACCCGGACGCCGGCTGCCTCGGCCTGCGACGCCACCGCCGCGGCCGCCCGGTCGGCCGCACCTTCGGCCGCCAGGTACACCGACTCGGGCACCGCCCCGGCAGCCAGGCCGGTGCGGACCAGCTCGATCCCCTCCGCCACGAAGGCGCGCTCCGACCAGCGGGTGGCACGCTTGGCCAGCAGGCGCCGGAGGCGCCGCACCCGCTGGTGCGAGTAACCGAGCTTCAGGAGGCTGCTGCGCCCGAGGCCTCGAGCGCCCCCGAGGCGGCCGTCACCAGCGCGGCGAAGGCGTCCGGGTCGGTGACCGCCAGATCGGCGAGCACCTTGCGGTCGACCTCGACCCCGGCCTGGTGGAGACCGGCGATGAAGCGGCTGTAGCTGAGACCGTTGATCCGGGCCCCGGCGTTGATCCGCTGGATCCAGAGCTTGCGGAAGTCCCCCTTGCGGGCGCGACGGTCACGGTAGGCGTACTGGAACGAGTGCAGCAGCTGCTCGTTGGCGGCGCGGTACGTGCGGCTCTTGTTGCCGTAGTAGCCCTTGGCCTGCTCCATGACGGCGCGATGGTGCTTGCGCCCGTGCACGGACCGCTTGACGCGTGCCATCGGGTGCTCCTCTCTTCTCGGTCGTGCGTCTGTTGTCGGCGGTGCGTCAGAGCCCGAGCATGCGCTTGACGCGCCGCTCGTCGCCCTTGGCGAAGTCCGCCTCCCGGGCCAGGCGCCGGGTGCGCACGCTGTTCTTCTTCTCGAGCAGGTGCGACCGGTTCTGCCGGCGGCGGCGCAGGCGGCCGGTGCCGGTGAGCTTCACCCGCTTGGCCGCCCCCCGGTCCGTCTTCATCTTGGGCACTACTGCTGCTCCTCCTGTGCGGGCTCGGCCTCGTCGGGCGACGTGCCGTCGTCGTTGCGCTGCTTCGCCGCCGCCGACTGCTTGGCCCGCTTGTCCGGTGCCAGCACCATGACCATGTTGCGACCGTCGAGCCGGGGCTCGGCCTCGACTTTGGCCGCACCGTCCATCTGCTCGGCGATCCGGTCGAGGATCCGCTTGCCCAGCTCGGGATGGAAGACCTCGCGGCCCCGGAACATGATGGTGACCTTGACCTTGTGGCCATCGCCGAGGAACCGGCCGACCTGGCGGGTCTTGGTGTCGAAGTCGCCCGGCCCGATCTTGGGCCGGTACTTCATCTCCTTGATCCCTACATGGACGGCCTTGCGCCGGCTCTCCTTGGCCCGCTGGGCCTCGTCGAACTTGAACTTGCCGTAGTCCATGATCCGGCACACCGGCGGATTGGCCATGGGCGCCACCTCGACGAGGTCCATGTCGAGGCCGCGGGCGATGGTGAGCGCCTCGGGCAGTGGCTTGATGCCGAGCTGCTGACCCTCTGGGTCGACGAGGCGCACCTCACGGGCCCGGATGCGATCGTTGATCCGGTGCTCAGGTGCAGTGGCGGTGACTATGCGGCATCATCCTCTCTGTCGGGCCTGCGGTCCTTCCGCGACCAATCTTCACGAAAGCGGAGCCTCGCCCGACCGGGCCTTGCCACATGGACCCGGCGCACCCGAGGGTGGCCGGGTGGAGGCCGCCGTTCGACGGCCCCGCTTCGTCGCTGCATAGGCTACCAGCATGAGCTTGTGGACCCCTTCGGGTGAGCATCCGGTCGGTGACGAAGGTGGTACCCCGGGGGCGGGCCGATCACGCACGGGTCCCGACGGCGGGTCCGGCGCACCGCCGCCGGGAC
>JBOGGF010000280.1:0-4077 GCA_050743965.1 Acidimicrobiales bacterium | reverse complement strand
AGTGCCGGCTCGCCCCCTCGGCCATGCCGACCACGGCGTAGGCCAGCAGGCGCCGGTGCTCGGGCGCCAGCCCGGCGGCGATGAGGGGGTCGACGGCCTCGACGATGGCGGCTTCCACCCGCCGGAGGGCGCCGCCCAGCTCCGGGTCGGCGGCGTCGCCCCGTCCGTAGAGGAGGCGGAACGCCGCCTCGTGGGCGACCACCATCTTGAAGTAGGCGGCGAAACCGCGCTCGACCTGCTGGCGAGGCCCGGCGGCCGTGGCGGTGGCCTCGGCGATCGCCGACAGCAGGTCCTCGGCCACCGAGTCGACGAGCTCGAGGTACAGGGCTCGCTTGGACGAGAAGTGCTGGTAGAGCAGCGGCTTGGTCACCCCGGCGGCGTCGGCGACGTCCTCCATCGTGGTGGCCCGGTAGCCGCGCTCGGCGAACAGCCGCAGGGCGATGGCGAACAGCTGCTGCCGGCGCTCGGCGGCCGTCAACCGCCGGCTCGAGGCGTCACCGTCGCTGGCGCGGTCGGGCCCGTCCGCCTGCACCCGCTGCGCCATGGGAAAGAGGCTACTCAGCGCTGGTTGGCTGGAAGGTACTCCAGGACCTGCGCCAACCGGTCGGGCAGGTCGGCAAGGGCGAAGTGGCGGTGTGCGACGCTGGCGTTGCGATCCAGGACCGCGGGGTCCGGGCGAGCCAGCCACGCGGCGAGCCGGGCCGTCTCGTCCAGGCCGAACCATTCGAACCCGAAGGCCGCCAGCTCCCGGGCGACCGGGTACGGTCCGATGGCGAGGGGTCGGCGGTGGGTGGCCGACTCCACCGCGGGGTTCCCGAACCCCTCCCAGGTGGACGGAAGGGTGACCACGTCGCAGGCGGCGTAGGCGTCGGCCACGGCGCCGTGGCCGACGGGGGCCCCATGGTGCACAGGGCAGCGGGCTCCCGCCAGGAGCCGATCGAGGACGGGCCCGTACCCGTCCTCCGCCGGCCCGAGGAGCCAGTACGTCGCATCGGCCGCCTCTGCCACGGCGATCCCCCCGGCCACGTTCTTGCGATCCAGGGCGCGCGTCGGCTGGAGCACGAGCCGCTCGCCCCGGTCGATGCCCAGGGCCGCTCTCACTCCCTCACGGTCGCCGGCCGGGGGGTCGGGGTCGAAGGCGTTGCGCACCGTCGTGGCGGCGATCCCCCTCGCCGCCAGCTCGGACCGGCTCCGGTCGTTGATGACCACGTGGCGCCACGCCGGGTCGTCCGGTGGCGGGGGATGGTGGGCAAGGTGCGGACGCTGCCACGGGAGGTCGTGGTGGTGGAGCACCGCCGGACGCCCCCGGAGCACCGACGCCACCACGCTCGCCGCCGGCGGGTTGAGAGGGAGCGAGCAGAGGTTCTCCACCACCACCAGGTCGGCGCCGGACAGGGCGCGGTCGACCTCCTCCGCCGTGGGGGCGACGGCGGCCGCCATGGCCAGCCCGGGCACGAGGTGGTCGGCGACCCCGTCGCCGGCCACGGTGGTCACCGCCCAGCCGAGGCGGCCGAGGGCCCACACCCACTTGGCCGCCTCGATCGACACGCCGTCGGTCGCCCCGAGCCGGAAGGAGACGAGTGCGGCGGTGGGCACCGCCGCACTGTATGCGGGGACCGCCACGTGCCCCCCGAGGCGCTGAGGTACCGTGGCACGCGCCCGCAACGCCCGGCGACGGGTGCCGGTTCCCCGCCGGCCTGCCGGGGGCCTGCCCGGCGCCGGGGCAGGCGTCGGTGGCGAAGGTCGACCACCGGGCGGCACGACCGGACACGAGCAGGGAGCCCAACCGATGCCGAAGCGAGCGCTGATCACCGGGGTGACGGGACAGGACGGGTCGTACCTGGCCGAATTCCTCCTCGAGCAGGGGTACGAGGTGATCGGCATGGTGCGCCGGTCGAGCACCGTGAACTTCGAGCGCATCGCCCATGTCCAGGACCGGATCACCCTGGTGGCCGGCGACCTGCTCGACGAGGGGTCCCTGATCGCCGTGCTGCGGGACCACCGGCCGTCGGAGGTCTACAACCTGGCGGCGCAGTCCTTCGTCCAGACCAGCTGGAGCCAGCCGGTCCTCACGGGTGAGACGACGGCGCTCGGGGTCACCCGGCTGCTCGACGCCATCCGGACGGTCGACCCCGAGGTCCGCTTCTACCAGGCCAGCTCGTCGGAGATGTTCGGCAAGGTGCAGGAGGTGCCCCAGCGGGAGACCACGCCGCTGTACCCGCGCAGCCCCTACGGGGTGGCCAAGGTCTACGGCCACTGGATCACGGTCAACTACCGGGAGAGCTACGGGCTGCACGCCTCCTCGGGGATGCTGTTCAACCACGAGTCGCCCCGGCGCGGCCTCGAGTTCGTGACGCGCAAGGTGACCCACGGGGTCGCCCGCATCGCCAACGGGCTGGAGGACAAATTGCCGCTCGGGAACCTCGACGCCCAGCGGGACTGGGGCTACGCCGCCGACTACGTGCGGGCCATGTGGCTCATGCTCCAGCAGGACGTTCCCGGCGACTACGTGGTGGCCACCGGGGAGACCCACCCGGTGCACGAGCTGTGCCAGCTGGCGTTCGCCGCCGCCGGCCTCGACTGGGAGCAGCACGTGGTGGTCGACGAGCGGTTCCTCCGGCCGGCCGAGGTCGACCTGCTGGTAGGGGACGCGTCGCTGGCGGAGCAGCGCCTCGGATGGCGGCGCGAGGTCGACTTCGCCCGGCTGGTGGAGATGATGGTCGAGGCGGACCTCGCCCTGGTGCGGGGCCAGCTGCGGCGCTGAGCCGTGGTCGGGGTCGTCACCGCCGACCCGCTCGGGGTGCTCGTCGCCTTCGGGGCGGGGATCCTGTCGTTCGTCTCGCCCTGCGTCCTCCCGCTGGTGCCCGGGTACATCTCGATGGTCTCGGGCCTGTCGGCGGCCGAGCTGGGCGCCGGGGCGCAGGGCGGCCGGCGGGTCCAGCCGCAGCTCTTGCGGGGCATCGGGCTGTTCGTCGCCGGTTTCACCCTGGTGTTCGTGGCCCTCGGGGCCGGGGCGTCCAGCCTCGGCGCGCTGCTCGGTGCCCACAAGGGGGTGCTGACGACGGCGTCGGGGGCGATGGTCGTCGTCCTCGGGGTGGTCCTGCTCGCCAGCGCCGTGCCCGCCCGGTGGTGGTCGCTGGCCGGTGCCGGCGTCTCGGGCCGGGTGGCCTGGGTGGTGGGCGAGCGGCGGGTCCAGGTGCGCCCGAGCGCCCTGGGCATCTGGGCCGCCCCTGTGATGGGCATGGCGTTCGCCTTCGCCTGGACCCCGTGCGTCGGCCCGGTCCTCGGTGCCGTCCTCGGCCTCGCCTACAGCCGGTCCACGTTGGCCGGTGGCGTCCTGCTGCTGTTCGCCTACTCCCTCGGCCTCGGCGTGCCCTTCCTGCTCTCCGGTTTGGCCTTCGACCGGCTGACCGCCGTCTACGGCCGCGCCCGCCGACGGCTCTGGGTCGTGCAGCTGGCGGCGGCGGTGATCCTGGTGGTGTTCGGCGCCCTCCTCTTGGCGGGGCAACTGGGATGGATCTCGTCCCAATTCTCCACCCTCCTCGACCACCTCGGGCTCCAGCGCCTCACGACCAGCTGACGAGTCCCGCCGGCGGCGGTCCGGCACCGCCCGGCGGGGGGACCCCGCTTGGATCACGGGCCCCCGGCGCCCTTAGCATGGCCGGCAACGCCATGCCCCCCGCAGTCCACCTCCGCTCCGCCGTCGCGCTCGCCGGCCGCTTCCCCGCCCTGTCGGGTGTCGACCTCTCGGTCCGGGCCGGCGAGGTCGTGGTCGTCCTCGGGCCGAACGGCGCCGGCAAGACGAGCCTGCTGCGGGCGTGCGCCGGGCTGCTGCCGGTCACCTCGGGCGAGGCGTTCGTCCTCGGCCACGACCTGCGGACCGAGCGATCAGCCGTCCGCCGCCAGGTCGGCCTCCTCGGTCACGCCGCCCCCCTCTACGACGAGCTGACGGCGACCGAGAACGTCCGCTTCGCCGTCCGGGCGGCCGGCCTGCCGGTCGAGCGGGCCCGTCCGGCGCTCGAGCGGCTCGGGCTGGTGGGGCGGCTGGCGCGCACGACCGCCGGCCGGCTGTCGGCG
>JBOGGF010000279.1:0-1842 GCA_050743965.1 Acidimicrobiales bacterium | reverse complement strand
GGCCAGGGCCGCCGCCGCACCGTCCTCCAGCCAGGCGCGGAGGCCGCCGGCCAGGCCGGGATCGACGGCGGGTCGCCGCGCCACGTCGGGCCGCAACTGCCGTCGCAGGGCTTCTCCCCGGCGGGCGATGGCGGGCTCGGAGCGGGCGATGGCGGGCTCCGGGCGGGCGGTCCCGCCATGGGCGGCCCTGCGTTGTTCGAGCAGCTGCGGCACTCCACCATCCTGCGCCAGGGGTGTGACTCTCCTCCGGGCCCGGGGACGCCGATTAGCCTCGCCGTCGTGGTCGTCACCGCCGCTTTCGCCGTCGCCGGGCGGCCGTCCGACGCCCCGCTGGTGGCCGCCGGCGGCGTCTTCTACGCCGTCTTCGGGGTCTTCGTCGTGGCCTTCGCCGTGCTCGCCGTGGTGAGCGTCCGTTGGGCGATCCGGCGGGACCGAGCCGGGCGGGCGGCGTGGGTTCACCGCCAGCAGGAGCGACACGGTCTGGTCGGACGTGGTGCCTCAGCGCCTTCGACCGGGGGGCCGCTGGCCGGCCCCGAGGCGGGTCCCGTGGCGCCGCCGCGGACCAATGGGCACAGCCCGCGCCGTCCGGGCCGGAAGGGCCGGGAGCACGACCAGCCGGAATGAGCGGGTCGGTCGCCCCCGAAGAGCTCGACGCCGACCGGTGGTGGGCCCGCCTGGCCCGCGTGGGCCGGGCGGAGCGGAACGGCGGTCCCAAGACGGCGTTCGTGCTCGCCGGCGGCGGCAGCCGCGGTGCCGTGCAGGTGGGGATGCTGGCCGAGCTGGTCGACCGCGGCGTCCGGGCCGACCGCGTCTACGGGGCATCGGTCGGCGCCGTCAACGGCGCCGCCTACTGCGCCGACCCGACGCCCGACGGCATGCTGCACATCGAGGCGGTCTGGCGGAGCCTGTCGGGCCAGGTCGTCTTCCCCCGGGGCCGCGCCCAGGGCCCGTGGACCTTCTTCCAGCAGCGCGCGGCCGTCCACTCCAGTGCCGGCCTGCGCAAGCTGATCGAGGACGGGGTCGACTACCGCCTCCTCGAGCAGGCCCGGGTCCCCTTCGAGGTGGTGGCGACGTCGCTCAACGACGGGCGCGAGTGCTGGCTCACGCGCGGGTCGGTGGCCGAGGCGGTGCTGGCCTCGGCCGCCGTCCCGGCCCTCCTCCCGCCGGTGAAGATCGGCGACGACCTGCTGATCGACGGAGGTGTCGTCAACAACGTCCCCATCCAGCGGGCCATCGAGGCCGGAGCCACCCGGATCTACGTCCTCCTGTGCGGCCCGCTGCGGTACCGGCCCCGCCGGCCGAAACGCCCGGTGGAGGCGGTCATCAGCGCCTTCTTCGTCGCCGTCAACGCCCGGTTCGCCCGGGAGCTGGCCGCCCTGCCGCCGGGCGTCGAGGTGGTCGTCTTCAGCGGGGGCGGGGAGCCGGGGGCCGACTACCGGGACTTCTCGAACGTGGCCGAGCTCGTCGCCGCTGGCCGCCACGAGGTGGCGGCGGTGCTCGACCGCTACAAGGGCACCTCCCACGAGTTGCGCGTTCCCTGAGAGCCCTCCGGGTGGCCGCCCGGTCCCCCGACTCGTCGGCGCGGCGGGGGCCGCCAGTGCGCGCGGCACACCCGGCTGGTGAAATGGTGGCCATGGCCACCGCCACCACCGAGGCTCCCGGGCCCTCCCTCGGGTCGTTCCACCCGGCGGTGGCGGAGTGGTTCCGGCGGACGTTCCCCGGTGGTCCGACCGAGCCCCAGCGGGCGGCCTGGCCCCTGATCGCCACCGGCCGGGACGTGCTGGTGGCCTCGCCCACCGGCACCGGCAAGACCCTCACCGGGTTCCTGGTGGCGATCGACGC
>JBOGGF010000278.1:0-2309 GCA_050743965.1 Acidimicrobiales bacterium | reverse complement strand
CCCCATGTCCCACTTGAGCCCGAACCCGAGGCCGCCGTACTCCACCGGCCGCGAGACGCCGGGCCAGGCGGTCGACTCCTCCGCCACCGTCTGCACGCGCGGGTGGTCGGCGTAGATGCCCGTGTTGAGCCGCTGGAGGAAGGCGATGGCGTCGAGGTCCTCCCGCCCGCCGTAGCGGTTGGGCTCCCACTGCCCGGGTCCCCGCGAGTAGTCGAGATAGAGCATGGAGGCCACCGCGTCGACCCGGAGCCCGTCGGCGTGGTACGTGCGGAGCCAGTGGTCGGCCGACGAGGCGAGGAAGCTCCGCACCTCGTGGCGCGCGTAGTTGAAGACGAGGCTGTTCCAGTCCGGGTGCACTCCCCGGAGCGGGTCGGCGTGCTCGTAGAGATGGGTCCCGTCGAAGTTGGCCAGGGCGAAGGCGTCCGAGGGGAAGTGGGACGGGACCCAGTCCAGCAGCACGCCGATGCCCGCCTGGTGGAGGGCGTCGACCATGGCCATGAAGTCCTGCGGGGTGCCGTACCGGCTGGAGGGGGCGAAGAACCCGGTGGTCTGATAGCCCCAGCTCCCGTAGAAGGGGTGCTCCATCACCGGCAGCAGCTCCACGTGGGTGAAGCCGGTCGACCGCACGTGGTCGATGAGGCGCGGGGTGAGCTCCCGGTAGCTCAGGACCTCGCCGGGCCGGGACGGTGTCCGGCGCCAGCTGCCGAGATGGACCTCGTAGACCGCCATCGGGGTGTCGAGCCCCTGGGCGCGGCCCTCCATCCACCCGCCGTCCCCCCAGCCATAGGAGAGGTCCCACACGATCGAGCCCGTCCGCGGTGGCACCTCGCAGTACGCCGCCATCGGATCGGCCTTCTCCAGCACGTCGCCGCCGGCGGTGGTGATGGCGTACTTGTAGATCTGGCCCACCACGGCGCCGGCCCGGCCCTCCCACACGCCCGAGCTGCCGCGGGGCTGCATCGGATCTGCGCCGCGCTGCCACCCGTTCCAGTCCCCCACGACCGCCACCGCGCGGGCGCTGGGTGCCCACACGGCGAACCGGGTGCCTCCCTCGCCCGGGTGGGCACCGAGCTTCTCCCCCAAGCGGCGGTGGGTGCCCTCGTTGAACCAGTGCAGGTCCTCGTCGGTGATCAACGTTGTCCTCCCGGATCGCCTCGTTCGCCCCCGCGCCACCAGCGCCGGCGTCGGCGGACCGGCGGCTCGGGACCGGCCGGTGTGGTCCCGGCCCTGGCCGGTGCCCGAAGGGTCGGCGCGGGCACGGCCGCCGCAGGCGTGCCGGAGCCCGGCGCCGCGGCGTCGAGCGACGTCGGGGCCCGTGCCGCGTCCCCGCCCTCCCGGCGAAGCCGGTCGACGCGGGCGAGCAGGTCGGCCGTGGTCTTGAGCTCCTCGAGGGTGCGGTCCGAGCGGTGGCGCCAGTTGCCGGTGGTCGTCCCGGGGCGGTTGTGCGGCCGTCGCTCCAGCCACAGGTCCTCGATGTCGACCATGACCATCCGGGACGGGCCGCCGGCAAGGTGGTCGAGGCACGGGCGCAGGGCGTCGGCCGCCCCCGCGCCCCACCAGGCGGCGAAGCGCGGCAGGTCGTGGGTCCCGAGGCTGGCGACGCTCATCTCGGTCGGCGTCGGCAGGCGCTCGCCCGGCCCCTGCATCTCGAGCTGGAGCACCCAGGTCCGCAGCATGCGGTCCTGGGTCATCGCCGCCCGGACCTCTCCGGGGACGGTGCCGAGGTCCTCGCCGACCACCGCGGTCGCCGAGCGGGCGGCCTCCACGCACACCACCGCTCGCAGCTCCTCGAGGGGGTACCGCACGTAGACGCCGTGCGTGGCGTCGTAGCCGTCGGGGACCCAGTACAGCCGTTGCAGGCTCATCACGTGGTCGAGCCGGAGCACCCCGGCTCGCCGCATGACGTGGCGGAGGCAGTCGATCAGATACCGGTAGCCGTCCTCGCGGATGGCCCGGGGGTGCATGGGCCGGAAGCCCCACCGTTGTCCCTGCTCGAAGAACGTGTCGGGCGGCGCACCCACCTCCGCCCCGCCGGCAAAGGAGGACGACCGCCACGCCGCGTCGAACCCGTCCGGGTGGACACCGACGGGGAAGTCCAGCAGGAGCCGTTCTCCCACCGCCTCGAGCTGCTGCTCGGCCGCCCACTGGGCGTAGAGGTGGTAGCCCGTCGCCCGGTCGGCGGCCGG
Organism: Acidimicrobiales bacterium; assembly: GCA_050743965.1. Lineage (GTDB taxonomy): Bacteria > Actinomycetota > Acidimicrobiia > Acidimicrobiales > RAAP-2 > DAHUZJ01. Next base: position 123 of record JBOGGF010000278.1, on the reverse strand, counting down.
TCCCTCCCCCTCGCGCTCGCCCCGGAACCGGGCGTAGGCGGCGATCTCGGGCCGGCTGCGGGCGAAGTGCTCCAGCTCGTCCCGGCGGCTCGACGGGGTCGTCCACAGGGCCTCGGCCATCGG
>JBOGGF010000277.1:0-7491 GCA_050743965.1 Acidimicrobiales bacterium | reverse complement strand
GTGGGCGGCCCCGAGGGCGACGTGCCGCCGGTCCTCCGGATGGAGGACACCCGCATGAACTACGGCGGCTGATCACTCGGCTCCCGCAGGCCTCGCCCCTCGCGCCGTCCCACGGTCGGCCCGGGTGGCCGCCCGGGCCGGCTGCCCAGGGGGCGACTACTACGTCCGGCCGTCGGGCGACTGCTCGGACCCGCTCTGCGGGCGGAGGTCCACCCGTAGGGTCAGGATCCCCTCCTCCAGCGTGGCCTCGGCGTCGCCGACGATGGCGAAGTCCATGTAGTCGGTCTGGGCCTGCTCACGGAAACGTTGGCGCTCCGGGCCCTCCACCGGGGGCAGGCCGCGCTCGCGCACGGCCTTGGCTCGGTCTCGGAAGCGGGTCAGCATGGCCTGGGGGTCGAACGCGCTCGGCACGTCCGCCATGGTACGCAGCCAGGGCAGGCCCCGACCGGCGGCGGGCTCCCGCGTCGGTCGACGGCCGTGTCCGGTGACCGGTGGCCGACGGCCGCGCCACGGCCGCCCGACTACACTGGTCGGTGAGCAGTCGGCCCGGGTCGTCGACGCGACCCCTGAGGGTCGATCGGGGGGTCACCACGCGGCCGGCGGACGGGTGCCGACGGGCAGCAAGGGAGTGGTCGTGAAGAAGGGACGCCATCGGCGCTTCGAAGAAGCGCGCAGTCTAAAGCGCTCGGTGACCACCGACGGTGGGCGGTGCCCGGAGTGCGGTGCCGAGCCGGACGACGTGCATGCCTCCTGGTGCCTCGCCGAGGAGGACCGCTACGACCGCATCCTCGGCTCGGTCACCGAGGAGCGCGAGCCGGACCCGCTCGACGACTGACGCACAACCGGATGCGGGAGCGGCACGCCCCGCCGCCCGTCCGGTCCGCGGCCCTCGAGATGGTCGCGGAGCACCCCGTACACCTTCTCCCCCGCCATCGCCGTGAGCTCGGGGGCCATCTCGAGGTACACCGGCCGCTCGCCCGTGTACGCCTCGGGCGCCTCGGTGCACCACCAGGCGAACTCGGCACCCCCGGCGCCCCAGTGGCGGCGGTCCCATTGGCTGACGGTGGAGGTGACGTGGCCGTCGTCGGCCACCTGGTCCTCGCGTCGGAGAGGGAGCTGCCAGCACACCTCGGGCTTCATCTCGAGCGGCTGCCGCCCCCGGGCGAGCGCCGCCTGGTGCAGGGCACAGCCCGGACCGGTCGGGAACCCTGGCCGGTTGAGGAAGATGCAGGCCCCGTCGACCAGCCGGGTGATGGTCTCCCCGTGCTTGTTGGTCTTGACCACGCCGCGCTGCCGGCCGCGGGCGGCGAACTGCCACTCCTCCGGACCGAGGGTGGCGGCGTGCTCCTCGAGGCGGCGGACGTCCTCGTCGTCGACCATGTGGGCGCCGTACGAGCAGCACCCGTGGACGAGATCGGGCGCCGGCTCGGTCAGGACGCCCTGGCAGCCGCAGCCGTAGATGCAGGTCCACGAGCTGGCGAGGAAGGTGACGTCGAAGAGCCAGGTCCGCTCCTCGTCCGGGTCCTCGAAGCTGACCCATTCGTGCATGCGGGCGCACCCTACCCCGTATGATGAGGCACATGGCACCGAACGACGTCGCGGTACGCCCACTGGTCAGCCTCACCCCCGAAGCGCACCAGGTGGTGGTGGAGGCCATCGCCCGGGAGCCCGACCACGAGCGGCTGGCGCTGTGGCTCGAGGTGCGGGGGGCCCAGGAGGGCGCCTTCGTCTACGACCTCTACTTCCAGGCGCTGGCAGACGCCGACGCCGACGATGCCGTCGAGCGGGACGGCGAGCTGGCGGTGGTGGTGCCGGCCGGGAGCGTGGACCAGCTGCGCGGTGCCCGGCTCGAGTGGTCGACCGAGGGCGACGGCGGCCTCGTGCTGGTCAACCCGAACGTGCCCGAGCCCGACGGCAGCGGCGTCCCGGCCGAGGTGCTGGAGGCCGGCATGGGGCCCATCGGCACCAAGGTGGCGTCCGTCCTCGAGGAGGTGGTCAACCCGTCGATCGCCGGCCACGGCGGCCGGGCGGACCTGGTGGCAATGGACGAGAACGAGGGCGTGGTCTACCTGCGCCTGTCTGGCGGGTGCCAGGGCTGCGCGATGTCGCGGATGACGCTGACCCAGGGGATCGAGACGGCGCTGCGCGACGAGGTGCCCGAGGTGCGCCGGGTGGTCGACGTGACCGACCACTCCGGTGGCGAGAACCCCTACTACTAGCCCTTGACGACAGGGGGGGTGCTGGCCGGCTGCGCGGCCGGCGGGGTCGTCGCCGGTCCACTGCTCGATCGCCTGGCGGCGCGGATGACGACGCGGCCAGCAGGCCCCGAGATCCCCGGCACGGCGCTCTCGGTACCGGTACCGGTCCCCGCGACCCCCGTCCTCGCGGCAGTGGCCACGGGTGCGCTCCTCGCCCTGGTGGCGTTGCGTCTGGGCGGTGTGCCCCAGCTGGCGGCGTACTGCGTCCTGTTCGCCGGCCTGGTCGCGGTGTCGATCGTCGACCTCCGCGTCGGGCTCGTGCCCCGCAGGGTCCTGTACCCGACGCTCGCGGCGACGGCGGCCGGCCTCCTGGCGGCGTCGGCGGCGGACGGGGACACGATCCGCCTTGCCTGGGCGGCGATCGGCGGGGTGGCCGCCTTCGTCGTCTTCACCGCTGTCTGGTGGCTCTTCCCCCGGGGCATGGGCTTCGGCGACGTCCGGATGGCGGGCGTCTGCGGCATGGCCCTCGGATGGCTCGGGTTCGAGCAGCTGTACGTCGGCTTCCTCGCTGCCTTCGTCCTCGGCCTGGTGTTCGGTCTGGGCAACCTGGCGGTCCGCCACACGACGCGGTTCCCCTTCGCCCCGGCCCTCGCCGCCGGCACCGCCGTGGGCGTGCTGTGGGGCGGCTACCTGGGAGGCCTGTGGTTGCATCCTGGCTAGGTTGGTGGTGTGCTGCGATTCCTGACGGCAGGTGAGTCCCACGGCAAGGCCCTGGTGGTGGTGATCGAGGGGCTGCCGGCCGGGATCCCGGTGACGATGGAGCAGGTGCAGGCGGAGCTCCGGCGCCGGCGCCTCGGCTATGGCCGGGGCCCCCGCATGCGCTTCGAGACCGACGAGGTCGCCCTGCTCGGTGGCGTGCGACACGGGCGGACCCTTGGTGCCCCGGTCGCCATCGAGATCGGCAACGCCGAGTGGGAGCGCAAGTGGACCGAGGAGATGTCGCCCGCGCCCGGTCGACCGTCCAAGGTGCTGACCCAGCCGCGCCCGGGCCACGCCGACCTGGCCGGGATGCAGAAGTACGGCTTCGACGACGCCCGGGACGTGCTCGAGCGGGCATCGGCCCGCGAGACGGCGGCCCGCGTCGCCGCCGGCACCCTGGCCAAGGCCCTGCTCGGCTCCCTCGGCATGGCCGTGGTGAGCCACGTCGTCCAACTCGGGCCCGTTGTCGCCAAAGGGCCGCGGCCGACCCCGGCCGACCTCGACCGGGTGGACGAGTCGCCCGTCCGGGCCGCCGACCCGGTAGCGGAGGAGCAGATGGTGGCGGCGATCAAGGCGGCGGCCAAGGAGGGTGACTCCCTCGGCGGGGTGGTCGAGGTGCTGGCCTACGGCGTGCCCGTGGGGCTGGGCAGCCACGTCCACTGGGACCGCAAGCTCGACGGCCTGCTGGCGCAGGCGCTCATGAGCATCCAGGCGGTGAAGGCCGTCGAGCTGGGCGAGGGCTGGGACGTGGCCGGCCGCCGGGGGTCCGACGCCCACGACGCCATCCGCTGGGAGGAGGGTGCCTACCGGCGCCAGACGGCGCGCGCCGGCGGTATCGAGGGCGGCATGTCGGTCGGCGGCACGATAGTCGCCCGTGTGGCGATGAAGCCGCTCGCCACCCTCAACCGGCCGGTGCTCGAGACGGTCGATGTGGCGACCAAGGAGTCGACCGTCAGCTTCAAGGAGCGGACCGACGTTACGGCGGTGCCCGCCATGGGGGTCGTGGCCGAGACGATGGTCGCCCTGGTGCTGGCGGGGGAGTCCCTGCGTAAATTCGGCGGCGACTCCGTGGCCGAGGTCGTGCGCAACCGCGCCGGCTTCCTGGCCTCGTTGGGGGAGACGCTCTCGGGGCCGGTGACGGTTCCCGTCGAGGTCCCCGCCGAGGTCCCCGCCGCCACCCCCGTCGAGAAGTGAAGATCCTCCTCGTCGGCATGATGGGCGCCGGTAAGACGACCGTCGGTCACCTCCTGGCCGGGAGGTTCGGCTGCGCCTACGTGGACTCGGACCGCGAGGTGGAGGAGGTGACCGGGCACTCGGTGGCCGAGCTGTTCGCGTCGGGGGGCGAGGGCTCTTTCCGGTCACTCGAGACCGACGCCCTGCGGCGGGCGGTGGCCGGCGACGACGCGGTGGTGGTGTCGGTGGCCGGCGGGGCGGTGCTCGACCCGGGCAATCGGGAGCTGATCCGTCGGAGCGGGACGGTGGTGTGGCTGCGGGCCGATCCGGCCACGCTCGCCCGGCGGGTCGGGACGGGGGCCGGCCGGCCCCTGCTCGACGGCGATCCGGCGGGCGCCCTTCGCCGGCTCGACGCCGCCCGCCGGCCCCTCTATGCCGAGGTGGCCGACGTGGTGGTGGACGTCGACGACCTCGGGCCCGACGCGGTGGCCGAGCGCGTGGCCCAGCAGGCGTCGCCGGGATGATCGCCGTCCCGGTCGAGCTCGGGCCGCGCCGTTACGAGGTTATCGTCGGCGAGGGAGCCCGCCGGGAGCTGGCACGGGTGGTGGCAGGGCACGTGGCCGGGGCGCGGCGGGCGGCGGTGGTGACCGAGCCGGCACTCGCGGCCCAGCCGTGGTTCGCCGACATCGACCCGGGACTGCCGTTCGACGTCCACGCGCTCGCCGGCGGGGAGGCGCACAAGACGCTGTCGGCGGTCGAGGACCTGTGCCGGGGCTTCGCCCGCTCGGGCCTGGCCCGCAGCGACGTGGTCGTGGCCGTCGGGGGCGGTGTGGTCACCGACACTGCCGGGTTCGCCGCCGCCGCCTACCATCGCGGCACCGCCTACGTGAACGTGGCCACCACCCTCCTCGGCCAGGTGGACGCCGCCATCGGCGGGAAGACGGGCGTCGACCTCCCCGAGGGCAAGAACCTGGCCGGCGCCTTCTGGCAGCCGCGGGGCGTCCTGTGTGACACCGCCACCCTGGCCACCCTGCCCGAGCGGGAGTGGGCGTGCGGCCGGGGGGAGGTCGCCAAGTACGCCTTCCTCGACGGTCTTTCCCTCCTCGACCTGCCCCTCGACGCGCAGGTCGCCCGGTGCGCCGGGGTGAAGGCGGCCGTGGTGGCGGCCGACGAGCGCGAGGGCAACCGGCGGATGGTCCTCAACTACGGGCACACCCTGGCCCACGCCCTCGAGGCCGAAGCCCTGGCGGCGGGGGACGACCTGCGCCACGGGGAGGCGGTGGGGATAGGCCTGGTCTTCGCCGCCCGACTGGCCCGCCGGTTGGGGCGGGTCGGCGCCGACCGGGTGGACCGGCACCGGCAGGTGGTCGAGGGGCTCGGGCTCCCGTCCGCCTTGCCCGCGGGCGCCGATCCGGCCGGGCTGGTCGCGTACATGGCCCGTGACAAGAAGGCCCGCCACGACCTGACGTTCGTCCTCGACGGGCCCGACGGGGTCGAGACCGTCCGGGGCGTCCCCGCCGACGACGTCCTGGCTACCCTGGCGGAGATGGTGCCGTGCGGGTAGTGCTGCTGTCCGGGCCCAACCTCGACCTCCTCGGCGAGCGGGAGCCGGCCGTCTACGGCACGGCGCGCCTTGACGACCACGTGGCGGCCGCGGCCGCGGTGGCGCGCGCCCACGGTCTCGAGCTCGACCACGTCCAGTCGAACCACGAGGGAGAGCTGGTCGACGCCGTCCACGCCGCCCGGGGGCGGGCCGCTGCCCTGGTGGTCAACGCCGGGGCGCTGACCCACACCAGCTGGTCGCTGCACGACGCGCTGGCGGCGTTCGACGGCGTGGTGGTGGAGCTGCACCTCTCCAACCCGGCGGCGCGCGAGCCCTTCCGCCACACCTCGGTGGTGGCCCCGGTGGCGGACGGGCTCGTGGCCGGCTTCGGCGGGCTCGGGTACGAGCTGGCCGTCGAGGCCGTGGCCCGCCTGCTCGCCTCCCGGAGGGAGCACCGGGGGAACCAGAGAGGAGCACGATGACGACACGCCTGGCCGGCCTGCGCACGCGCCTGGAAGAGGATGGGGTCGACGGGCTGATCGTGACCAACCTCGTCAACGTGCGCTACCTGACCGGCTTCACCGGCTCGGCGGCGGTCCTCGCCGTCAGCCGTGACGGCGCGGTGATGACGACCGACGGGCGGTACCGGACCCAGTCGGCCGAGCAGGTCCGGGGGCCGGTCTCCATCGTCGTCGGCGGCGTCCAGGCCCAGCGCGACGCCGTCGGCGAGGCGGTCGCCGGCAGCGGACGGGTCGGGCTCGAGGCCGATCACGTCAGCTGGAATGGCAGCCGCCGGTGGGCCGAGCAGCTGGAGGGCGTCGAGGTGGTGCCGACCTCGGGTCTTGTCGAGGCGCTGCGCGAGGTGAAGGACCCCGGCGAGGTCGAGCTGATGGCCAGGGCGGCTGCCATCGCCGATGCCGCCCTGGCCGAGGTCCTGCCCCAGCTCGTGGCCGGCGTCACCGAGACGGCGTTCGCCCAGGCGCTCGACTCGGCCATGCGCCGGCACGGGGCGGAGGGTACGGCGTTCGAGACCATCGTCGCCGCCGGGCCCAATTCGGCCAAGCCGCACCACCGGCCCGGGGAGCGCAGGGTGCGGACGGGCGACGCGGTGGTGGTGGACTTCGGCGCCACCTACGAGGGCTACCGCTCGGACATGACCCGTACCTTCTGCGTCGGGGGGGAGCCGGAGGGCACCCTCGCCCGCGTCTTCGAGGTGGTGCGCACCTCCCAGGCCGACGGGGTGGCGGCGGTGCGACCCGGGATCGCCGCCCGCGAAGTCGACGCCGTGTGCCGGCAGGTGATCGAGGAGGCCGGCTGGGCCGAGGTGTTCGAGCACGGGACCGGCCATGGGGTCGGGCTCGACATCCACGAGGCTCCGACGGTCAGCCCGCTGGGCACTGCTATCCTCGCCCCGGGCATGATCGTCACGGTCGAGCCCGGCGTCTACCTGCCGGGGACCGGCGGCGTCCGCATCGAGGACACGCTGGTGGTGACCGAGGACGGCAGCCGCCCGCTCACCGCTTTCGACAAAGCCGTGGCCGTCCAGCGAGGAGTGCAATGGCCGTCTCGACCAACGACCTGAGGAACGGCATGACCCTCGACCTGCCCGAGGGGCTCTGCAGCGTCGTCGAGTTCCAGCACGTGAAGCCGGGCAAGGGCGGCGCCTTCGTCCGCACCAAGCTCAAGAACCTCCGCACCGGCGCCGTGGTCGAGCGCACCTACCGGGCCGACGAGAAGCTCGAGCAGGCCATCATCGAAAAGCGCGAGATGCAGTTCCTCTACCGCGATGCCGACGACGACGACTTCGTGTTCATGGAC
>JBOGGF010000276.1:0-17109 GCA_050743965.1 Acidimicrobiales bacterium | reverse complement strand
GAGCGGGGCTACCCGTCGTCGGCCGGCAACCCGGCCTTCCGCCGTGCCGCCGCGGACTGGCTGCGGCGCCGCTTCGGCGTCCACCTCGATCCGGCGGCGGTCGCCGCCTGCGTCGGGACCAAGGAGTTCGTGGCCTCGACCACCCACTATCTCCGCCTGCGCACGCCCGAACGGGACACCGTCTTGTACCCGGCCATCTCGTACCCGACGTACGCGATGGGCGCGGCCCTCGCCGGGTGCCGTGCCGTGCCCGTCCCGGCGGCCGACGACCTGGGGGCGGGCCTGGCCCTGGGAGACGTGGCCGACGCCGACGCCGACCGGGCGCTGGTCCTGTGGGTCAACTCACCCGCCAACCCGACCGGCGGGCTGACGGACCTGGCGGCGGCGGCCGACTGGGGGCGCCGGCGGGGGGTGCCTGTTCTCTCGGACGAGTGCTACGGCGACTACAGGTGGGACGCTCCACCCCGGTCGGTGCTCGAGCACGGGTCCGACGGCCTCCTCGCCGTGCACTCGCTGTCGAAGCGGTCCAACCTGGCTGGCGTGCGCGCCGGCTTCTACGCCGGCGACCCCGAGCTCGTCGCCTACCTCCGGGACGTACGCCAGCACGCCGGCCTGATGGTGCCCGGCCCGGTCCAGGCGGCGGCGGCCGTGGCGCTGGCCGACGATGCCCACGTGGAGGTCCAGCGGGAGCGGTACCACGAGCGCCTCGCGTACGTGGCCGGCGCGCTCACGGCCGCCGGGTGCCCGGCGTCCCTGCCGGCTGGCGGCTTCTACCTCTGGGTGCCCGTACCGCCCCGGTGGGAGGACGGATGGGCCATGGCCGAGGACCTGGCCAAGGCGGCGGGCCTGCTCGTGAGCCCCGGCGACCTCTACGGCCCAGCCGGCGCCGGCCACGTGCGCGTCGCCGTCGTCCAGCCGATGGTGCGGCTGCGACTGCTGGGGGAGCGGCTGGCCGCCGCCGGCTGGGCGTAGGCCTGCGTACGCCTGCGCGCATGCGTACGCGCGCATGCGTACGCGCCTGCGTAGGCCGTGTCGCAGGCCTGCTTCGGGTCGCTACGCGCCCCGCGCCGTCCGGTGGTGGAGGGAGACTGCGTAGTCCCCGTCCGAGAGGTACGGCCGGCGGTCCCAGGTCGCCCACCGGCCGAGGAGCTCGAGGCCGGCGTCCTCGGCCAGCCGGTCGTAGTGCGCGGCGTCCAGCCGTTCCGGCGTGACCGTGAAGCCGGCGACGAGCAGCCCGGCCGGGGACAGGTGAGCGGCCATCCGGACGAGCACCTGTGCCTCGGTCCCCGGCACCACGAACACGAGCACATTGCCGGCCATGACCACGACGTCGAACGTCCGGCCGAGATCTACCTCGGCGAGGTCGCCCTCGACCCACGTGAGGTCGGGTGCCTTCGACCGGGCGGCGGTGAGCATGGCGGGATCGAGGTCGACGCCGACGACGTCGAGGCCTCGTCGTGCCAGCTCGATCGCCACCCTACCGGTACCGCACCCGGCGTCGAGGACCGTGCGCGGCCCGAGGGCACCGACGAAGGTCGCCTCCCCATGGACGTCGGCACCGGACGCCGCGAGCGCGTCGAACCGGCGGTCGTAGTCGGCGCCACGGCGCACGTCGCCCCGGAGCCACGGGTTGGCTGCGTCGTCGGTCACCGTGGTTACAGTCTGGGCCATGTCCGACCTGCATGCACGCATCGAGGAGCTCTGGGGCCGGGTGGCGGCGCTCTCTCCGGCCGACGGCGACGCCGTGGCGACGGTCACCGAGGCCATCGACCTGCTCGACCGGGGCGAGGCCAGGGTGGCGGAGGTGGGCGCCGGCGGGGAGACCGTCGTCCACGAGTGGCTGAAGAAGGCGATCCTGCTGCTCTTCCGGCTGCGGTCGATCGAGACCGTCGAGGCCGGGCCGTTCGAGTACGCCGACAAGCTCCCGCTGAAGAGCGACTACGCCGGCTCCGGCGTCCGGGTGGTGCCGGGGGGCTCGGCCCGGTGGGGGTCGTACCTGGCGCCGGGGGTGGTGCTGATGCCGAGCTACGTCAACATCGGGGCCCGGGTGGGCGAGCAGACCATGGTCGACACGTGGGCGACGGTCGGCTCATGCGCCCAGATCGGCGCCCGGGTGCACCTTTCGGGCGGGGTCGGCATCGGCGGCGTCCTCGAGCCGCCGAACGCCGTCCCAGTGATCGTCGAGGACGACGCCCTCGTGGGCAGCCGGTGCATGGTCACCCAGGGCGCCCGGGTCGGGCGGGGCGCCGTGCTCGGGGAGGGGACCATCCTCAACCCGTCGATCCCGGTGATCGACGCCGACACCGGCGTGGAGCTGAGCCGGGGCGTCGTCCCGGCCTGGTCGGTGGCCGTGTCCGCCGCCCGCCGCCGGGAGTACCCGGGCGGTGAGTTCTTCCTTCCCTGCGTCCTGGTGATCAAGCGGCTCGACGAGGGCCAGCGGCACGACAAGTCCCAGCTCAACGAGATCCTGCGCGAGCACGGCGTGTCGGCGTGAGCACCGACCTGCTGGCCCGCACTGCCGAGCTCGTCCAGGCTGCGTCGGTCAGCCGGCAGGAGCGCAGCCTGGCGGACCAGGTGGCCGGCGAGCTCGGCCGCTGCCCGGGGCTCGCCCTGGACCGGCTCGGGGACAACGTGGTCGCTCGCACCAGGCTCGGCCGGTCGCACCGGCTGGTGGTGGCCGGTCACCTCGACACGGTTCCGCCCGCCGGCAACGCCGAGCCCCGGATCGACGGCGACGTCCTCTGGGGCCTGGGGGCCGCCGACATGAAAGGCGGCCTCGCGGTCATGTTGGACTTGGCGGCGAGCCCGGTCGCGCCGGCGGTCGACGTGACCTGGTGCTTCTACGCCCGCGAGGAGGTCGCCCGGTCGGAGAGCGGCCTCCTTCAGCTGTGGGAGGAGCGGCCCGACCTGCTGGCGGCGGACGCCGCCGTACTGGGCGAGCCGACCGGCGCCCTCGTAGAGGCCGGGTGCCAGGGGACGATGCGGGCCGTGGTCCACCTGGCAGGCGTTCGCGCCCACACGGCCCGGCCGTTCACCGGCCGCAATGCCATCCACCGGTTGGTACCTGTCCTGGACCGGGTGGCGGCATGGGAGGGACGCCGGGTGACCCTCGACGGCTGCGAGTACGTCGAGCAGCTTCAGGCGGTGGGCGTCGAGGGGGGCATCGCTCCCAACGTCGTTCCCGACCAGGCGAAGGTGACGCTCAACTATCGCTATGCCCCCGATCGCGACGGCGCTGCTGCCCGAGCCTTCCTCTCGGACCTGCTCGAGAGCTTCCTCGAGCCCGAGCGAGGCGACCGGTGGGAGGTGGTCGACGCGGCCGACGGTGCCCCGCCCTCGCTCGACCATCCGCTCCTGGCCGCCCTCGTCCGCGGCGCGGGGGCCCCGCCCCGGGCCAAGGTCGGCTGGACCGACGTCGCAACGTTCTGGGCGCACGGCGTGCCGGCGGCGAACTTCGGACCCGGCGACCCGCTGCTCGCCCACCACCCGGACGAACGGGTGGAGCGGCGGTCGCTGGAACGGGCCCGGGAGGTGCTGGCCGCCGTGCTGGCGGCGGCACCCGCCGCCTGAGAGGCCGCGCCGCCGTCAGAGCCGCCGGAGGACGGTCACCACCTTGCCGTAGACGGTGACGTCGACCGGATCGAATTCCATCGGGGAGAGGCTGGCGTTGGCGGGGGTGAGGACGACCTTTCCCCGGCGGAGCGCGTACGTCTTGACCGTGGCCTCGTCACCGGGGATGCCGGCCACCACGATGTCGCCGTTGGCGGCTTCAGGCTGCTGGCGGACGACGACGAAGTCCCCGTCGAAGATCCCGGCGTCGATCATCGACACACCGCGCACCCGCAGCATGAAGGTGGAGCCGGTGCCGGTGAACTGCTCGGGCAGCGACACGATCTCCTCGACGTTCTGCTGGGCGAGCACGCCGGTGCCGGCCGCCACCTCGCCGACCAGCGGGACCTGCCGCACCGGCCCGGGCGCCATGGCCAGCTGGGAGGACGGCTCGAAGCGGACCTGGATGGCCCGGGGCTTGGCCGGGTCCCGCTGGAGGTAGCCCCCGCGCTGGAGCACGGCCAGATGGCTGTGCACCGTCGCCGAAGAGGCGAGCCCGACCGCCTCGCCGATCTCCCGCACCGAAGGGGGGTAGGCCCGCTCGCGCAGGCAATCGCCGATGTACTCGAGGATCTGCAGCCGCTTCCCGCTGAGCGCTTCGGCCATTGCTTGCCTCCCCCTGCCCGGACCGGGCAACGAACACGTGTTTGTCTCGGTGACCCTACCGGCTGGGAGGGGGCAGGGCAAACACCTGTTCGGGAAAGTCCTTGACACGAACACCCGTTCGTGGTCCAATGACGACATGACGAACATCCGTTCGCAGCACCTCACGGCGGCACGCCTCGCAGGGGGGGCGGGGCGCGCACCGCAGCCGATGGGGACAGCCGGCTGATGACGGTCGCCCCGATGCCGTCCCCGGCGTCACCGGAGGTCCTCGACCTCCCGTGGCCCCGCCCGAACCTCTACGTCGTCGACCCGGTGGCGACCCGGTGGGCCGGTGACCCGGGCGACGACTGGGCCCGCGACGCCGACTTGACCGCTGACTTGGCCGGTAACGCCAGTGACGGCGACTGGACCGGTGACCACGGCGACCGCGACCTGCGGCCGGTCGCACCGCTGCACCACCGCCCGAGCCCGGCAGTGCGTCGGCGTCGGCGGGGGCTCCTGCTGGGAGTGGCCGCTGCCGGGATGGTGGCGGCTCTGGCGGTGCCGGTGGCGGCGCTCGGAGGCCGGCCGGCCGCCCCACCGGGGTCGGCGGTGGCTGCCATTCCCGGGGCGACGGTGTACGTCGTGCAGGCGGGGGACACCCTGTGGTCCATCGCTGCCCGGTTCGACGCCGGCGGGAGCCCCCGCCCCCTGGCCGAAGCGCTGGCGCGAGAGACGGGCTCGGCGGCCGTCGTGCCGGGAGAGCGGATCACCGTCCCGTAGATCCCCGGCGTGCATCCCGGCCGAAGGTCCCGGCCCCGTAGCCTGACGGTAACGTCGGCCGTGTGCGGTGCCCATGGTGTGCCCAGGACGACGATCGGGTGGTGGACTCGCGACTGGCGGACGAGGGCGCAGCGATCCGGCGCCGGCGGGAGTGCCTCAACTGCGGGCGACGGTTCACGACCTTCGAGCGGGTCGACGAGGTGCCACTGTGGGTGGTGAAGCGTTCTGGCCAGCGCGAACCGTTCGACCGGGCCAAGCTGGTGGCCGGCGCCCGGGCGGCATGCAAGAACCGGCCCGTCACCGAGGAGATGCTCGAGGCGATGGCCGGTCGGGTGGAGGACGTGCTCCGGTCCACCCCGTCCGAGCCCACGAGCCAGCAGATCGGCGTGGCGGTGCTCGAGCAGCTCAAGGACCTCGACGACGTGGCCTACCTGCGGTTCGCCAGTGTCTACAAGGGGTTCGAGGACGTGAGTGATTTCCAGCGCGAGGTCGGCCTGCTGATCAAGACGACCGAGCCCAAGCAGCGGACCTGACGTGGCCGAACTGGTGACCGAGGTCCCCGAGGTGGTCCTGGCCGTCTACGCCCATCCTGATGACGCAGACGTCGGCTGCGGCGGCACGCTGGCCCACTGGGCGGCCGAGGGCTGTGCCGTCCACCTGGTGGTGTGCACCGACGGTGGCCGCGGGACGCCGGACCCGACCGTCGACCCCGCCGAGCTGGCCCGGCTGCGGGCGGACGAGCTGGCGGCGGCGGCCGAGGTGGTCGGCCTGGCGTCCCACGAGGTGCTCGGCGCACCCGACGGGGAGCTGGAGGAGCGCCACACCCTTCGGGGCGAGTTGGTGGCACGCGTCCGGCAGCTGCGACCGGACGTCGCCCTCGGCCACGATCCCACGGCGACGTTCTTCGGGCAGGACTACTTCAACCACCGGGACCACCGGTCGGCGGGATGGGCGCTCCTCGATGCTCTGTCGCCGGCGGCCGCCCTCCCGCACTACTTCCCCGGGGCCGGGCCGCCGCACCGGGTGGCCACTGCCTACCTGTCGGGGACCCTGGAACCGGACGTGTGGATCGACGTGACGTCGGCCGTCGACGTCAAGGCGGCAGCGGTGGAATGCCACCGCAGCCAGGGTCAGGGATGGGCGGGGGAGGTGGTGCGGCGCCGCGCCGAAGAGGAGGGTCGCCGGGCCGGCGTGGCCTACGCCGAGGGGTTCCGCCGGCTCCGGCTGGGGTGAGCCCGGTGTGGGACCCGGCGATCCTCCACGTCGACATGGACGCCTTCTTCGCCTCCGTCGAGGTTCTCGACGACCCGACGCTCGCCGGCAAGCCGGTGGTGGTGGGGGGCAGCGGTCCCCGCGGCGTCGTCGCTTCCTGCACCTACGAAGCCCGGGCGTTCGGCGTCCGTTCGGCAATGGCGTCGATGCGTGCTCGTCAGCTGTGCCCGCAGGCGGTATTCGTCGACGGGCACTTCTCCCGCTACACCGCGGTGAGCGCCGCCCTCCGCCGGATCCTGCTGTCGACCACGCCGCTGGTGGAGCCGGTCGGGCTCGACGAGGCTTTCCTCGACGTGACCGGCGCCCAGCGGCTCCTCGGAGATCCCGAGCAGATGGCCCGGACCGTCCGGGAACGTGTCCATCGGGAGCTGCACCTCGACTGCTCCGTCGGCATCGGGCGGTCGAAGATGATCGCCAAGCTGGCGTCGCGGGCGGCAAAGCCGGTGGCGATCCGTGCCGGCAAGCAGCCCGGACGTGGGGTCGTGGCGGTGGCGCCCGAGGCGGAGCAGGAGTTCCTCCGCCCGATGGCGGTCGAGTCCCTGTGGGGCGTCGGCCCGGCGACGGCCCGGCGACTCCACGATCTCGGGGTGCGGACCGTGGCGGACCTGGCGGCGCTGCCCGGGCCGGTCCTCACCCGCAAGCTCGGTCGGGCACAGGGGGTGCACCTCGTTGCCCTCGCCCGGGCGGAGGACCGCGACCCGGTGGTCCCGGACCGTCCGGCCAAGTCGGTCGGTCACGAGGAGACGTTCCGCCACGACCTCACGGACCGGGCCGACCTCGGGCGCCACCTCGACCGTATGGCCGAGTCGGTGGCGGTCCACCTCCGGGGCCAGGGCCTCGCCGGGCGCACGGTGACGGTGAAAGTGAAGCGGCCCGACTTCAGCGTGGTGACCAGGGGGCACACGCTGCCCTCGGCGGTGGAAGACGGTCGTGCCATGGCGTCGGTCGCCGGGGCGCTGCTCGACACCATCGAGGTGACCGGTGGGGTCCGCCTCCTCGGGCTGAGCGTGTCGGGGCTCCAGCCTTCCGCCGCGGGGCGACAGCTCACCTTCGACTTGACCGCCGCTGGGTCGCCGGCCGAGCAACTACAGGCGACGTGGGCGGAGGTCACGGCCGCCGTCGACGCCGTCCGGGCCCGGTTCGGTCGGGAGGCCGTGGGCACTGCATCGATGGTGGGCCCCGACGGAGTGGAGGTGCCGGCGCGCCGGGAGGCCCCGTGGGGTCCAGGCCCCGAACCCCGCCCCGGCCCCGCCGCCGGCTCGTATCCCGTCCTCGGCTCGGATGTGGCCGAGGACTGGTGAGGTGGGTCAGGCCAGCGGGCCGAGGACTCTTAGCTGGATGGTGGCGGAGAGGGCTTCGAGCCCCTTGACCAGGTCTTCGGGCGGCTCGCAGGCGATGTCCGCCAGCACGTAGCCCACCTCGGCGCGGGTGCCGAGCAGCTCGCCCTCGACGTTGAGCCCGTGGGCAGCGATGAGGGCGTTGACCTCGGCCAGGACGCCGGGGACGTTGCGGTGCAGCAGCAGCAGGCGGCATCCCTGGGGCGGCTCGTGCAGGTCCAGTCCCGGGAGGTTGACGCTCAGGGCCGTGGACCCCTCCCGCACGTAGCGCCCCAGCTTGCCGGCGACGAAGTTGCCGATGTCCTGCTGGGCCTCCTCGGTGGACCCGCCGACGTGCGGGGTGAGGATCACGTTCGGCAGGTCCCGGAGCTCGGACACGAAGGGCTCGCCGCCCCCGGCCGGCTCATGGGGGAAGACGTCCACCGCCGCCCCGGCGAGGTGCCCGGACAGGAGGTGCTCCCGCAGCGCGCCGTGGTCCACCACGAAGCCGCGGCTCAGGTTGAGGAAGAGGCTCCCCGGCTGCATTCGGGACAGCTCGTTGTCACCGAACAGTTGACGGTTGGCGGGCCGCCCGTCGACGTGCAGGGTCACGATGTCGACCGACTCCAGCAGCTCCTCGAGGGTCCCGCACGGCCGGGCGTTCCCGAGGGCCAGCTTGTCGGCCGTGTCGTAGAACCAGACGTTCATCCCCAGGCTCTCGGCCACCACCGACAGCTGGCTCCCGATGTTGCCGTAGCCGACGATGCCGAGGCGCCGCCCCCGGATCTCGTGGCTGCCCTCGGCCGACTTGTCCCACACGCCGGCGTGCATTGCCGCGTTCTTGTCGGTGAGGCGGCGGGTGAGGGAGATCATCTCGGCGATGGCGAGCTCGACGACGCTGCGGGTGTTGGAGAACGGGGCGTTGAAGACGGCCACGCCTCGGCTCGTGGCGGCCGGGAGCTCGATCTGGTTGGTGCCGATGCAGAAGGCGCCGATCGACAGGAGCCCCGGGGCGGCGTCGAGGACCCGTTCGGTCACGTGCGTCCGAGACCGGATGCCCACGACGTCGACCGTCGGGAGCCGTTCGCACAGCTCGTCCTCGTCGAGTGCGCTCCGCTCCGTCTCGACCTCGAACCCGGCGGCCGAGAGGACCGACACGGCGTCGGGGTGGATGTTCTCGAGCAGGAGGGCCCGGCGTGGCCGGGCGCCCGATCTTGCAGCGTCCTCGCGCATCGTCGTCACCGTCCCTCTCGTCTCTCTCGTCCGTCGTGGCCGCGACGCAAGCAGTCCGGCGAGGTGCGGGGAAGGGCTCCGCGGTGGCCGCACGCCGCGGTGGCCGCACGCCGCGGTGGCCGCACGCCAGGGTGTCGTGTGGCTCGGTGTCGTGTGGCACCGGTCGCCGCGAGCCCAGGTGCCGCGTGCCGCGTGCCGCGTTCGCCGCCCCGGGAGCTCGCCGGTCTGCTGCGCGCCCTCAGCCTAGTGTCGACCGGTCGGTGCCGGTCAGCTGCGGCGGTAGCGCCCAGAGCTGACCCACGGGCGGGTGACCAGCGGCGAGGGCATGAGCGAGGACGGCGGCGAGGGATCGCCGGCGGCCGGCCGCGGCGACGGATCGGTAGCGTCCGGGAAGACCGTCCCACCACGGCGCCGCCCATGCCCGGCGGGCGACGGCTCGGCCCCCCCGCTTCGAGGCTCGGCCCCCCCGCTCCCGGCTTCGGCCGAACCGGCCCGGGGTCCGGCCCCCCCGATCCGAGCCTCGGATGCCGTTCGCTCGATCGAGACCAAGCCGGCGTCGACCAGCTCGCGCAGGAGGCGCAGCGTGTCGACCGCGGTCAGATCGGACTCGTCGAGGACATCGCCGACCCGGCGGCCTCCGCCGAGCAGGCTCAGGACCCGCCACTGGTCGGCACGGATGTGGATCTCGGGCCGCGAGGTGGACGACGCCATCCGGGCGGTGGCGTCCAAGGGGAGGCTCGCCCGCAGGTCGCGCCACTCCGCCAGCCGGGGGGCCAGGTGCTCGACCACGGTCGACAGCGACATCCGGGCACCCGCGCGCGGTGGTCGGGCGGTGAGGGTTGCGGTGACGGTGAACCAGGCGTCGCCGGCACACGACAGCTCAAATATCCGGCCCGTGGCGCCCCCGGTCGTGTCGATCAGGTCACCGGCGTCCACCCAGAAGTGGTCGTCCGCTCCCTCGCTCACCACCTTCAGCTCGCCGACGTGGCCGGTGGTGGCCAGCAGGTGGAGGACGTCGAGGAGCGAGAAGGCAGCGAGGGACCCGGCAAGGACGGCCGGCGTCTCGGCCGGCGAGCGGATGCGGTCCATGGGCCCCCCTTTCTCCCCGTGGCCCGTGGTGCCCCTCCAGCGTACCGGGCCTAGAAGCTGGCGGGAAGTAGCGGGCTCACGGCGCCGAAGAAGAAGAACAGGACCGGCAGGCAGGCGAGGGCACCGACCGACTGGAGGGCCCAGCGCCGTCGCCGGGAAGCCGGTCGCCGGGCCAGGAGCAGGGTGGCGGTGACGACGGCGAGGACACCGGCACCCCAGCCGGCGGCGGCGGCGATGCTCCCGCCATCGCCTGTGCCCGCCAGCCCCGAGCCACCGATCGCCGCCGGATGCGTTCCCCTTGCCCGGTTGGCGCCGCCGGCCCTCGCGGCATGGTTGCCCTTCGGCGCGGCGCCGGCGGACAATGGGTGGGAGCCGGTGAAGAGCTGTGACCGGGTGAGATCGGCGTGCACCACGAGACGGGTTGCGGCGCTGTAGCGCGGGTTGCAGGTGGTCAGGGTCAGGGTCGGCGTTGTGGTGTCGGCGATGACGGCCACGTCCGTGGGCGCCACGATCTGCTGGCGGACGGCGGTGTAGTCGAATACCCCCTGTGGCGTCGTGAGGATGATCTGGTCACCGGGCACCACGGCGTCGAGGGAGTAGAAGGGATGGGCGTAGGTGGTGCGGTGGCCGGCGACGGCAGTGTTCCCGGCTTGGCCCGGCAGCGGGGTGCCCGGGTAGTGGCCGGGGCCCATGCGCAGGTCCGCCGCGGCCACGCCCTCGACGACCACCTGGTCCAACCCGATGTTCGGGATGTCGATCGTGCCGATCGGCTGGCCGGGCGCGGGCGCGGCGACGGTCGGCGCGAGTGCCGGTGACGAGGCCGTCGGACGGGTGACGCGATGCGGCGCGCCGTTCGACAGGCGGCGGGCGGCGGCCGCCTCCCCGGGCGGTAGCTCACGCGCCAGGCGGGAGCGCAGGACGGACTGGCTGTGCTGCTCGCCGAGCCCCGTGCCCCACAGCTGGTAGGCGGTGAAGAGGAGGACGGCCACCCCCAGGGCCAGCAGGAGCCGGCCCGCCACGTTGAGCGCCCGCATGGCCCGAGACACTAGGGCCCGAGACCCGAGGGCCCGAGCCGCCCGGCGCCCGCGCACTAACCTGCCGTCAATGGTGAGCCACCGGACGGCGGCAGCCATCGCCACGGCCCGGGACGGGCTGGTGCGGTTGGCGACGACTTCCCCAGCTGCGCGCCGGGCCATTGCCCGTGCCGGGGCCGAGCTGTCCCGGGCCGCCCGGATCGGGGAGGTGGTCGGCGATGCTCGTGCCGCCGCCGGTGGGACCCTCTACGGGGGGAGCTACTTCGGTGAGGGCCGGGACCCATCGGGCGACCGGCAGGGCCGGTCGGGGTACGCCAGCTACGACCGGATCTCGTCGAACGCCGACATCGCCGCCTTCCTGTTGTGGCGCAACTTCCGCGTCCACCGTTCCCTCGACGTCGGGGCCGCTCGCGGCTTCCTGGTCGAGGCGCTGCGAGACCGCGGCATCGACGCCTTCGGGTGCGACGTCAGTCCCTACGCGGTCGAGCACGCCGCCCCCGGCGCCCTCGGCTATGTCCGGCTCGGCGACCCGACCCAGCGGCTGCCCTTCGACGACTGTGCCTTCGACCTGGTCACCGCGCTCGAGATCCTGGAGCACCTCCCTCCCGACCGCGTGCCTGCTGCCCTGGCCGAGCTGCGCCGGGTCTGCGGCGGCATCCTGTACGCCACCATCCCGTCGTTCGGGCACAATGCCTCGGGCCCCGACGGCCACTTCGAGGGCAAGGTGCGTCCCGAGCGCCTCGACCACTACCGGTCGCTCGGGGACGACTACGCCGGTCCGGTGCCGATCGAGGACCTGGCCGTGGACGCCGAGGGAAAGCCGATCGAGGGCCACCTGACCATCGCGTCCTACGGATGGTGGTCGGAGCGCTTCGCCGAGGCCGGCTTCGACCGGTGGGCGGACGTGGAGCGTCGGCTGTACGCCGACGTGGCGCCGATCGAGATGGAGCGGTACTGGAACATCTACGTCCTGGCGGTGCCGGTGACCCCGGTCGAGGTCGCCACCCCCCGCTCGCCCGAGCGCACGCTGCCCGAGCTGGGACTGGTCCACCCGCTCTTCGAGCACGCCGCCGCCATGGCGGCCCAGCAGGCGACCAGCTGAGCAGCTGGCGAGCTGAGCCAGCGTGCCGGGCGCAGCCCAGCAGCTAGCCGGGCAGCTAGCCCACCACGTCGAGCAGGGACTGCCGGACCCGGTCGAGGACGGCGGGATCGGTAATTTTCCCTCCCGCCATGTCGCGCACGTAGAAGGCGTCCACCACCGCGTCGCCGACGGTCGAGACCCGCGCCGAGACGACATCGAGATGACAGTCGAACAGGGCGCGGGTCACCCGGTGCAGCAGTCCGAGCTCGTCGGCCGCTTGGACCTCCACCACGGTGGCGGTGGCCGAGGCCCCCTGGTCCATTGCAACGCGCTGCCCGACGGGGTGGGCCATCGAGGGCCGGCCGGCTCCGGCGTAGTCGCGCTCCTTGGCCGCCAGCTCGTCCTCGAGAGCCAGGCGGTCGTCGAGCACGGCCTCGAGGTCGGCCCGCAAGCGGGCGGTGTCCGGCCACGAGCCCCGGCCCACCTCGACGGTGAAGACCTCGGTGGCCACCCCGCGCTCGCCCCCCACGTCGGCGCTGCGGACGTCCAGGCCGTGGAGGGCCAAGGTGCCGGCCACCGATGCCAGCAGGCCCCGCCGGTCGGGGGCGGCGACGACCACCTGGGGCGGGTCGAGCCGGACGACGGGGCGGCCCCCGGCGCGCACCTCGTCCATCATCGACCGGTGGTCCTCGGTGACCCAGGCCCGCCGGTGTGGCACGGGCGCGCCCGCCAGCCGGTGGTCGGCCCGGTCGACCAGGTCGGCCACCAGCCCCGCCTTCCACGTCCCCCAGGCCGACGGCCCGGTGGCGAGGCTGTCGGCCTCGGTGAGCGCGCCGAGGAGGGCGAGGGTGCCGCGGTCGCCGACCTCCTCGGCCACCCGTTCGATGGTGGCGGGGTCGTCGAGGTCGCGCCGGGTGGCGGTGTCGGGAAGGAGGAGGTGGTGGCGGCACAGGTCGACCAGGGTGCCGACGTCGGCGGGGGAGAAGCCCATCCGGCGGGTGATGTTCGCCACCAGCACCACGCCGGCGTCGGTGTGGTCGCCCGGGGACCCCTTGCCGATGTCGTGGAGGAGGGCGCCCACCACCAGCAGGTCCGGCCGGTCGACCCGGGCGGTCAGCCCGGCGGCGTTGGCCGCCGCCTCCAGCAGGTGCCGGTCGACGGTGAAGCGGTGGTAGGCGTTGCGCTGGGGTCTGTTGCGCACCGGCGCCCACTCCGGCAGGACCCGCACCAGGAGGCCGTGGTGGTCCAGGGCCTCGAGAGGGTCGATGGCCCGGTGGCCGGTCGACAGCAGGCGCACCAGGGCCTGGCGGGTCTCAGGCGGCCAGGGATCGGGGAGCGGCGGCATCTTGTCCGCCAACCGGTGCAGGGCACCCCGAGCGATCGGCAGCTCACGGGCGGCGGCCACCGAGGCGAGGCGGAGGCACAGTGACGAGTCGGCCGCCACGCCCGCCGCCGGCGTGAGTGCCACCTCGCCGCCGCCGACGACGATCCCCGGCTCGACCTCGTCCGGCGGGACCGGTGCGGCCGGTGCCGGCGGGTGGCCGGTGCGCCGGGCGAACAGGCTCCGGCCGCGTCGGGCTGCCGGCTCCCACAGGCGGCGGCGGCGCCAGGCGTCGTGGCTCACCCAGGCCACCCGGCGGCCGGCACCGGCGATGACGGCCATGAGGGCATCGGCGTCGGCGTGGCCGAGGGCGGCGGCGACCTGGTCCTGTTCCTGGAGGAGGAGCCGGTCGAGCTCTCGTCCGGCGTTGCGGTGCAGCTCGACCCGGGCCGCCGTGAGCAGCTCGGCCGGTGGGCCCAGGGCGTCCAGGTCGACGTAGTCGCCCATGAGGGGCGCAGAGGCGGCCACGGCCCGGAGCACGTGCACGTCGCGCAGCCCGCCGTGGCTCTCCTTCAGGTCCGGCTCCAGCAGGAAGGCGACGTCCCCGTTGCGCCGCCGCCGCTCGCCCATCTGCTCGGCGAGGGCGGTGAGCCACTTGGTCGCGAGCCGGGTCCGCCACAGGTCGCGGGCCCGCTCGACCAGGGGACCGGCGACCTTGGCGTCGCCCCACACCACCCGGGCGTCGAGCAGGCCGAGGGCCACCCGCAGGTCGTCGCCGGCAGCGGCGAGCACCTCCGCCGGGCTTCGCACACTGTGGTCGAGGTGCACCCCCTCGTCCCACACCGGGTACCAAATGGCGTCGGCCACCGCGGCGACGTCCTTGTGGCCCTCGTGGACTAGCACCACGTCGAGGTCGCTGAAGGGGCACAGCTCGCGCCGGCCGTACCCGCCGACGGCGAGCAGGGCAAGGCGGCGCGGACTGCCGTCGGTCGCCCGGTCGGCCAGAGCGCCGAGCCAGGCGTCGGCCTCGGCCGCATACGCGCGGCAGAAGTCCGATCCCCGCAGGTCGGCCCGCTCGAGGAGCGCCCGCCGGCGTTCCCGGAGCGACGTCTGGACCACCGAGCCCGGACCGTAGCATCGGGTGTGGACGGGGCGCGCGGAGGCCGGAGGGGGTGCTCACGGCGAGCGAGGGCGCGACCTCGGCGGTCGTGGTCGTCGTGGCGGTCGCCGTCGAGGTCACGATCCGACGGCCGGCCACGCCGGTGGCCGCAGGATCGGCGCGGTGGCATCCGTCAGGTGGTCGGCAGGGTGGCCCGGAGCTTCGACACCCGGATGCGGAACGTGCCGTTGGACTTGCGGAACAGCGGCGCGGTGCTGCCGACCAGCTGCAGCTCGATCGAGTGGCCGGGAGCGAACGCCCAGTCGGCCGGGGCGAGCTGGAAGGTCACCGTCCCGTCGTGGCGCGACGGGCGGACGACGCCCAGGGCGACGATCTGCCGGGTGCCGTCGTGGGCCACGTCCCAGAGTCGGCCCACCAGCTCGGGGTAACGGCCGGTGACGTGGAGGTCGGCCGTGACCGTCACGGGACCGAGCAGCTGCGTCCCCGCCCGCCCGGCGGCCCGCTCGTACGTGGCGGTCCCCGGCGCGGTGCCCGGCGGCATGGGGTCGCACAGCGGCTTGGCGTAGGCGGCGTTGAGGTCGGCGGCGGTGGTGGGGCTGCCACCCGAGGAGGTGACCGTCTGTGGGCGGCCCGAGAGCGCGAAGGCACCGTGCTGGAGGGCGGCCAGGCTGGTACCGGTGACCGGGGTCCCCGACGACGCGGTGGCCGGGCACGTGGTGGGGATGGCGACGACCCCCGTCGGCGGCCTGCCGTGCCGCTGGAGCTCGGCGGCGAGGAACGCCAGTGCCTTGGCGTTGGTCACGGCGAGGTCTGCCGGCTTGTCGTGGGCCCATCCGTGGCCGACGTCGTCCAACATCATGAGCAGTGGCGTCTTGGCGTGCGCCGCACGCAGGCGGCTGGCGTAGTGCAGCGCCTCGGACGCCGGGAAGAGGGTGTCGGTCCACCCGCTCTGGATGGCGGTGGCGGCCGGGCCACCCTTCGGCATGGGGATGCCGATGGCCGACTTGTACGTCGACAGCTCGGTCAGGGCCTCGGTGCTCACGCCGCCCGCCTTGTACGGCTCACCCCGCAGGAGGGACCGCTCCCAGGTCGTCAGTGCCGATGTCGGCGCCTTGCCCGGCGGGGCGAGGTAGTTGGCGGCGGTGACGCCATAGAGGAGGCCGTCCCAGCTCTGCTTGGCCACTCCGACGGGCCGGCGGTCCTGGGCGGCCGAGGTGTCGTGGGCGGTGGTCAGCGCCCCGTTGGGGACGAGGGAGGTCGCCAGGTCGTCCCACGGCCACATGGCGTAGACGGCACCCACCGACATCGGGACATGTCGGCCGGGGCTCGTGAAGGGCACGAGCTTGCCGTCGGTACGCCGCAGACGGTTCTTCAGCACCGCCAGTTCGAGCGACTGCCCGGCCCCGTAGGAGACTCCGGCGACGCCGATCTCGGGCTCGACGAGTCCCTCGTCGACGAGCAGCCCGGCCAGGTACTGGGTGTCGCGGACCTCGTAGCGCTGGTCGGCCAGGCGGATCCACCCCTTGGCACAGGCTGGCGTGCTCGCCCGGCTGGCCGCAGTTCCGCACGATGTGCCGAACCCTCGGGCGGTGTACGTGAGCACGGCGAAGCCACGGGAGGCGAGCGTCACGTCGTCGACGGCGCCGTCGTCCGTGGTCGTCTCGAGCTCCTTCTTCGAGCCACCGAGCCCGTGGAGGAGCACCACGAGCGGGAACGGACCGGCGCCGGTGGGCGGCAGGGCGACGTCGGCGTCGAGGGGGACGCCGTCGAAGCTGGCGACCCGCAGGTCCAGACCACCGGTGCGGCCGCCCGGGCAGAAACGGATCCCATGCTGCGGGATGCACGTGAGCTTCCCGAAGGGCTGGGGGACGGCGGGCGGTGGCGGCTCGGTCGGGGCGTGCCGTGCGGGGGCGGCGACGCCGAGGGGGATGGTGGTCACGACGAGGGCCGCGACGCCGGCCAGGGCGGCGGCACCGACGATCAGCCCGGCGCGACGGTGGCCGTGCCGCCATTCCCCTGCCCTTCCCGATCCCATGGTGCCCCCTCGGTCGAGAACGTTAGGGCCTGGTGCAGAGCGAGTCGCGAGATCGACGCGAATGCTGCGTGAGGGGCCGGCGCCTCCTCGTTCCCTTGGCCGATCGCCTTGTTGCGCTGGACCTTCCGAGCGCCGAAGCACGCGGGTAGTTCTCACACCCGCTCTTGCGGGGAGTATCGCTCATGCCGGGGGCAATGCGACCAGCCGCTGAGTGGTCACCAGGCAGCCGATAGGCTGGCGCACCTGCCGGGCGGCGTGGCCGAGTGGTTTAGGCAGGGGCCTGCAAAGCCCCGTACGGCGGTTCGATTCCGCCCGCCGCCTCTTTTCCGCAGCACAGGAGCAGCGAGATCATCGGGATCGTGGTCCGCGAGTCTGGCGTTGCGGGACGCGCACCCCGTCTACCCGATCACCCACTTGACGGCACCCCGCGGGGGCCCTCGAGGTCCCGGATCGTGGGATATTGGGGCAGCCGTTGTCCGAGCCTACGTTCCGCAGGTCGCGTGACCCCTTTAGGGGTCGTGGCCCAATAAGTTGAGCGGTTACGGTGGCATGATCGAGTAATTCCAGTCAGGGTGCCAGTCGTGGCGCTTGATCGGGATCCCTCGAAGCTCTGCGTCGGTGACCTTCACAC
>JBOGGF010000275.1:0-4146 GCA_050743965.1 Acidimicrobiales bacterium | reverse complement strand
CTCGAGCGCGCCGGCGGCGAGGACGAAGCCGAGAAGGGCGGCCGCCGCCGGCCCCTTGGCCACGCCGAGGCCGGCACCGCCGAGCAGGTCGCCGCGCCGCACGAGCGACGGGCCGGCCACCCGTCCGGGCACGACGGGGCGGTCGAGGAGGCGGTCGCCGCTGAGGGTCGTGTCGAGGTGGCTGTAGACGACGAGGTGCCCCGCCCCCGGCCCGCGCCCCCGGCCCGGCCTGTTCTCCGGCCCCGCCCCCGGCCCAGGCACCGCCCCCGGCCCGTGGCCACCGACCTCCAGGTTCGCCCGTCCCGGCGCGAACCGGTCGACCGTGCAGGGGACCTCCGTGCCGTGGTGCCGCCCCCACGTCGCCAGCCATCCGGCAAGCCAGTCGGCCAGCGGGCCCTCGCCGCCGGCCGGGCTCGGAGTGCCGACCACCCCGGCGAGCAGGCTCAGCAGCTCGTCGGGCGCCGGGTCGGGGACCGCGACGGCCCTAACGGAGCCCCCAGTCGTCGGCCGCGGCCCGCCAGACGTCGATGTTGCGGGGGTCGGCCGACATCCGGCGCGGCACGTGGGTCTCGTGCTGCTCGGGGTCGAGGACGATGTGCCCGTCGCACAGCTCCACCAGCGGGCCGAAGCGCGGCACCTCCATGTAGAAGGCGATGGAGCCCGAGGCCGAGTGGTTGACCAGGCCGGGACCCGTCGGGATGCCCTTGTAGCGGGCTTTGGCGAAGCCCCGCATCACGTGGTCGAAGCTCTTCATCATGAAGGCCACGTGCGCCAGCTCGACCGACTCGGCCCGTCGCATGGCGATGGAGTGGTGGTAGCGGTCCTCGCCCCGGAGGAAGGCGCTCTGGAAGGCGATGAAGTCCGAGGGCTGGAAGCCGAGCACGTCGGTGTAGAAGTCCAGCGACGCGTCGTAGTGCGGCGTCGCCAGGAAGGGGTGCACGACGTCGACCGGCCGGATCTCGGTGTGGGGCGGCTCGGCGAACACCTGGAGCTCGTGCACGATCTCGACGGTGAACCCGCTGGGGTCGACGGTGGAGAAGCCGTCGGTGACGAACTGCTTCATGCGGTCGTCGACGGCGCCGACCGGCCCCCCGGCCGCCTGCACCCGCTCCTTCAGGTCGTCCAGCGTCGCCTGGGTGCCGCTGCTGAAGCCGAGGGCCAGCACGTGCATCGCCTCGAGCGACGAGTTCTCCCGCAGCTCGATGCAGTGGTGCTCGATGTCGGCCCGCAGGGTGGCGAGCCCGGGCTCTTCCTCCACCACGGTCAGGCCGACCACGTACTCGTAGAAGTCGCGCGCCTCGGCCACGCTCGGCACCTCCATGCGCAGGTACTCGAAGCCGTAGGGCGCCCGCTTGCGCTCTGCCATGGATGCCACCTCCGTCCGCTCGACCGTCACAGGATGAAGCTGAGGCGCGTCCCCGGCCGGACCGACTCGGTCAGGAGGACCGCCCGGCGTAACCGGAAGCGGAGGCCGTCCTCGGTCGCCACCAGCTCGTGCTCGTAGTACCCGACGTAGGGATCGAGCAGCCCGTCGCGCATCCGGTGCACGATGAAGTTGGCCCGGACGTCGAGGGTGCCGGCGTCGGTCACCCGCTGGGTGACGTTGCCGAGCAGCCGGTGGGTGTGCGACGGCGGGTTCTCGGCGTGGGCGTTCTTGCTCTTCATCCGGATGATCCGGGCCTGGAGGAGGTCCCAGTCGTCGGCGATGAAGTACTGGGCCTCGCGGCCGCTGTGGCGCCGCCCGTCGAAGGTCGGGACCTCGTAGCGACCGCCCTCCTCGAAGAGCGCCAGCCATTCGTCCCACTGCCACCCCGTCAGCAACGCCGCCTCCTCGTAGAGGAAGTCCTCGACGTCGCCCCGCGTGGTCGCCTCGGCCGCGTGGTGCTGTCCCGTCATGCTCGCCATCATCCCTCCGGCTCCTCCATCAGGGAGGCCCAGTGGCGCCAGAAGGCGCGCACCCGCCCCTCGTCGATCGTCCGCACGTCCCCGCCGTCGGCGTCGGTCGCCATGCCGCGCGAGACGTCGTTCCAGTCCACGCCCGGCCGCGGGTCGCCTGCGGTGGCGGCGATAGCCCGCTGGATGGCCTCCTGGGCCTCCAGGTCGTCCGGCGTGGCCAGCCCCCCCGGCCCGATGAAGCTGGC
Source organism: Acidimicrobiales bacterium (assembly GCA_050743965.1). Taxonomy (GTDB): domain Bacteria; phylum Actinomycetota; class Acidimicrobiia; order Acidimicrobiales; family RAAP-2; genus DAHUZJ01. Next base: position 2,005 of record JBOGGF010000275.1, on the reverse strand, counting down.
CAAGGTCTTGAGTCGCAGGTCGAGCGCGTCGGGGGGCTCGTCGGCCGGCGCCAGGGCGTAGGCCGAGATCTCGGTCAGGTCGGGTGCCAACGGCTCGAGCTGGCGGATGGAGATCCCCTCGATGTCGAAGAGCAGCAGGTTCGGGAAGACGAACAGGGTGCGGCTGTAGTCGGCGACGAGCGACGCCCGCTCGTGGTCGAGGCGGGCGAAGAGGCGCTCGCGGTTGGCGGCGATCCGCTGGCGCTCGTCCTCGCCGAAGCGCGGTTCCCAGTCGAAGCCGATGCGGCCGCTGTGGCCGTTCTGGATGCCGACGACGTGGCCGTTGGCGAGCACCCGCCCCCGGCCGCCGGCGTCCGAGGTGGTGTACCCCGTTCGCTGCAGGTACTCGAGGAACGTGATGTGGCTCGGGCCGAAGTGGTAGCCGTCCATGGCGTTCTCCACCCCGAGCTTCCAGTTGGCCCGAGAGCGGTATCGCTGAGTGCCCGGCACGACCCGCATGCCGGCGTCGCTGTGGTCGGCCACGAGGTCGAGGTAGAAGCCGGCGTCGCCGAGGTAGTCCTCGAGCGGCGGCGCGTCGGGGTCGAAGCAGGCGAAGACGAAGCCGGCCCGGACGTCGAGCCGGGGAACCGGTCGCAGCCCGAGGCGGTCCCGGAACGACGCCTCGCCCTGGTACGCCTCGGGCGAGGGCAGCCCGACCAGGCGACCCGTGGTGTCGAAGGTCCATGCGTGGTAGAAGCAGCGGAACCGCCGGGCATTTCCCGCCGGCTCCCGGCACACGGCGGTGCCCCGGTGGGGGCACGCATTGAGGAACGAGCGGATCGCCCCCTCGGCGTCCCGCAGGAAGATCAGCTCCCGACCGCCGAGCGTGCGCACGAGGTAGTCGCCGGGCGCGGGCACCTCGCTGGCGTGCCCGAGGTAGAGCCAGCAGCGGCCCCAGATCCGGGCCCGCTCGGCAGTGAAGACGGGCGGGTCCCGGTAGGTCCGCCGGTGCACCCGGAAGACCCCCGCCTCGGCGTCCTCGGCCAGGAAGCCACCGGCGCCGGCCGGAGCCATCTCGCTCGCCTTGCTCCCTACGACCACCACGCACCTCGTGACCCGGAACCGCCGGCAGCCCCATGGCTCCGTGCGCCGACCATACCATCGGCGGGCAATGTCGTCGAGCAATGCGATACAGAGTCTTGCATGACAAGATGACGGCGACGGTGCGCCGGAACCGGCGCGGCCGCGCCGGACCCCCCAGGCGGACCGGGCCGGCACCGCACCCCACCGTCGCGTTGGGCACGCCCTCGCTTCAGTCCATGAAGGCGCCACCGTTGACGGCCAGGGCCTCGCCCGTGACGAACGCCGCGTCCGGCCCGGCGAGGAAGGCCACCACCCGGGCGACGTCCTCGGGGGACTCGAGCCGGCGCAGCGGGGTGTCGTCCAGGTACGACTGGCGGACGGCTTCGACCGAGGTCCCGCGCAGCTCGGCCTCCCACACCAGCTCCCGGTCCTGCATCGGGGTCGCCACGTAGCCCGGGCACACGCTGTTGACCCGGATGCCGTGGGCCGCCAGCTCGAACGCCATCGCCTGGGTCAGGCCCACCACACCGAACTTCGACGCCACGTAGTCCGAGAGGTAGGGCACCCGCCCCTGCTTGCCCGCCATCGAGGCGACGTTGACGATGCAACCGCCCCCTCCCGCCGCCACCATGGCCCGGGCGGCGGCCTGGCCGGCGAGGAAGACCCCGCGCAGGTTGACCGCCAGGGTGGCCTCGAGCTCCTCGGGACGCACCTCGAGGAAACGGCGCATCTTGGAGATGCCGGCGTTGCAGACGAACACCGAGGGGGCGCCGTGGCGCGCCACGAGCGTGTCGACCGCCGCTGCCACCCCGGCGGGATCGGTGACGTCGAGCCGGACGCTCCCGGGCGACCCGCACCGCGCCGCCGTGCGCCGGGCCGACTCCTCGTCGACGTCGGTGGGGATCACCACGTGGCCGCGCCCGGCCAGCTCGACGGCGACGGC
>JBOGGF010000274.1:0-2437 GCA_050743965.1 Acidimicrobiales bacterium | reverse complement strand
GCCGAGCAGTTGCTCGACGTCGGCCAGGTGGAGGCCGGTGGTCGGCTCGTCGAGGACTTAGACGCCGCCCTTCTCCGCCATGTGGGTGGCCAGCTTGAGCCGCTGGCGCTCGCCGCCGGACAGCGTGGTGAGCGGCTGGCCCAGGCTGACGTAGCCGAGCCCGACGTCGGCGAGCCGCTCGAGGACGGCGTGCGCGGCCGGCGTACGTGCCTCGCCGGCGCCGAAGAAGTCCTCGGCCTCGGACACCGACATCGCGAGCACCTCGCTGATGTCGCGGCCGCCGAGGTGATGGTCCAGCACCGATGCATGGAACCGCTTGCCCTCGCACTCCTCGCACGTGGTGGCGACGCCGGCCATCATCGCCAGGTCGGAGTAGACGGCACCGGCGCCGTTGCAGTTGGGGCAGGCGCCCTCGGAGTTGGCGCTGAACAGTGCAGGCTTCACCCCGTTGGCCTTGGCGAACGCCTTGCGGATCGGGTCGAGCAGTCCGGTGTACGTCGCCGGGTTGCTCCGTCGCGAGCCGCGGATCGGGTTCTGGTCGATCGACACCACTCCTTCCCGCCCGGACATTGAGCCCCGGATCAGCGAGCTCTTGCCCGAGCCGGCCACCCCCGTGACGACCACCAGCATCCCGAGCGGGATGTCGACGTCGACGTCGCGCAGGTTGTGCGTATTGGCACCGCGCACCTCCAGCACGCCCGACGGTGCCCGCACCGCCTCCTTGAGGGCGGCCCGGTCGTCGAGATGGCGCCCGGTGACCGTGCCGCTGGCCCGCAGTCCGTCGATGGTGCCCTCGAAGACCACCTCGCCGCCGGCAGTGCCGGCGCCGGGGCCGAGGTCGACGACGTGGTCGGCGATCGCGATCGTCCCCGGCTCGTGCTCCACGACGAGCACAGTGTTGCCCTTGTCCCGCAGCCGTAGCAGCAGGTCGTTCATCCGCTGGATGTCATGGGGGTGCAGCCCGAGCGTCGGCTCGTCGAAGACGTAGGTGACGTCGGTGAGCGACGAGCCGAGCTGGCGGATCATCTTGACGCGCTGTGCCTCGCCGCCCGAGAGCGTGCCCGACGCCCGGTCGAGGCTGAGGTAGCCGAGCCCGATCTCGACGAACGAGTCGAGGGTCTGCTGCAGCGTCGCCAGCAGCGGCGCGGCGGACGGTTCGTCCAGGTCCCGCACCCATTCGGCCAGGTCGCTGATCTGCCGCGCGCACGCCTCGGCGAGGCCGGTCCCCTTGATCTTCGACGACCGGGCCGTCTCGCTGAGGCGGGTGCCGCCGCACTCGGGACAGGCGGTGAAGGTGACCGCCCGATCCACGAACGCACGGATGTGTGGCTGCATGGCCTCCTTGTCCTTGGAGAGCATCGACTTGCGGACCCGCGGGACCAGCCCCTCGTAGGTCATGTTGATGCCCTCGATCTTCATCCTGACCGGCTCGCGATGGAGGAAGTCGTGAAGCTCCTTCTTGGTGTACCTGCGGATCGGCTTGTCCGGGTCGACGAAGCCCGACGCGCGGTAGAGCCGAGAGCTCCAGCCGCCCGCCTGGTAGCCGGGGATGGTGATCGCGCCCTCGGCGAGCGACTTCGAGTCGTCGAAGAGCTGGGTGAGGTCGACATCCGAGACCGTGCCCAGGCCCTCGCAGCGCGGGCACATGCCGCCGGTACGGGCGAAGGTCTTTCGCACGGTCTCGGTCTTGCCGGCGCCGCGTTCGACCTTGATCGCGCCGCTCCCTCGCACCGAGGGGACGTTGAAGGAGAACGCGCTGGGCGAGCCGATGTGCGGTCGTCCGAGTCGGCTGAAGAGGATGCGCATTATCGCGTTGGCGTCGGTGGCGGTGCCGACCGTGGAGCGGGCGTCGCCACCCATCCGCTGCTGGTCGACGGTGATGGCGGTCGTCAGCCCTTCGAGCACGTCGACCTCGGGCCGCGCCAGCGTCGGCATGAAGCCCTGCACGAAGGCGCTGTACGTCTCGTTGATCAGCCGCTGCGACTCCGCGGCGATCGTGTCGAACACGAGCGAGCTCTTGCCCGAGCCGGAGACGCCGGTCAACACCGTCAGCCGGCGCTTCGGGAGCTCGACGCTCACGTCCTTGAGGTTGTTCTCGCGGGCGCCGTGGACGCGGATCAGATCGTGGCGGTCACCAACGGGCAGCGCAGGCGGCGGCGTGCCCGCCCTCGTGGCCGTGCTCATCGTGTCTCTGTCCATCGGGCGTGCGGCCGGGCGTGCCGCCCAGCCTGCGTCACGACGACGCGGCGGGCGGTTGGTCGATGCGCACCAGATTGCCGGACGGGTCGCGCACGGCGAAGTCCCGCGTGCCCCACGGCTGCTCGGTCGGCTCCTGCACGATCTCGGCGCCCGCGGCGCGCACCATCTCGAACGTGGCGCCGAGGTCGTCGGTGTGGAAGTGGACGCCGTTGAGGGCGCCCTTGGCCACGAGGGCGGC
>JBOGGF010000273.1:0-4088 GCA_050743965.1 Acidimicrobiales bacterium | reverse complement strand
CCGAGATGGTGGCCGCCGGGATCAACGTCCGCACGGTGGCGGACCGGCTTGGTCACGCAGACCCGGCCTTCACTCTCCGCGTCTACACCCAGGGACGCGTCGCAGAGGATGAGCGGGCCGCCGCCGTCCTCGGCCGGGCCCTGATGCCCGCCGAATCGCCCGACGCCTAACCGGCCGCCCTGTCCTCACTGCGGCACCGAGGGCGACGAGCTCCTTGCCGGCGGCTGGATCTGCCCGGCGTGCGGCCATGTGTGGCCGGCGACCAACGGCACCTCGCCCGATCGCTCACTGCGGAAGAGCGTCGCCGCGGCTCGCGTCATCCAGGCCTCCCAGGTGAACAGGCCGAAGACGACGACCGGCGCCAGTGCCCGCAGCACCGTGTAGTAGTCGAACACCCCTGGGATGTACACGTTCGTGTACGCGAACACGAGCACGAGGCTGATACCGAGCGCCCGCCGACCGTTGACCGACCCCAACACGTTCGGGAAGAGGTAGGGCAACATCATGAAGGCAGGCAGGAGGAAGATCAGCTGGTAGTCGTTGGAGGGGTAGTTGGCGATCATCGTCACCAACACCGCCAGCGTCAGGACCGTCGTGAAGACCCGCCGGCGGTCGAGTCCCCTGATCAGGTACCGAACCCAGATGGCGCACGCCAACAGGCAGGCTCCGATGGCGACGTCGAACGCGACGCCGGTATGGACGCCCACGGCGAGCAAGCCGCTGCCCAGGTTGTGGGTGAAGAGGGACACCCCGTTGGTGACCGTCGACGCCGACTTGACCAGCTTGACCAGGTAGCCCACCTTGGCTCCGTAGAACAAGATGGGGACGGCATAGTTGAAGGCGACGACGGCGCCTGCGGCGAGCACCCAATACCACGGAATGCAGAGAACGAGCGGGAGCGCCAGCAGAGCGAACGAAGGTTTCAGCGAGACCAGCAGTGCGAAGAGGACCGCCGTCGCCCAGTTCGTCACGCCCCATCGTTGCGTCAGACAGTACAGGCCGGCGACGATCGCTGCCCCGAAGAGGTCGAGGTTCCCGCGGTCGACCTCGAAGCCCAGAGGGTAACAAGCCACCAGGAACACGATGAAATAGAGCGCACGGTTTGGACGATCGTAGGAGTAACACCTCATGTAGAGGACCCAGAGGAGCACGACGAAGGCGACGAGCACGACCAGGTAGCTGCCGTACGTCACCACGAGGGAGCTGCGGAACGGCAAGTAGCGCAGCATGGCGTACTGAGCGAAGCCATATGGCGGCGGGATCAACCCACCCGCCTTCCAATAGACGGGGTTGTAGATGTTGTGGTATCCGGCCACGTTGTACGGGATCAGATAGTCCGTGAACCGGTCTTGTGGCTGGAAGAGGAACGAGCTGAAAGGCCATGGCCGCTCGATGAGGCGAGAGCTGTAGAACCACACCGATCCCATCTTCAGTGCGAGGATGGTGACCATGGCCAGCACTACCGCTGGAAAGAGCCCTGGACTGCCGTTCACCGCACTCGTCTCGTCGGGCGAGCCGGGCACATTCCCTCCGAAGGCGAACGGGGACGGCATGCGTCGGGAGCGTACTGCACGGCGTCGGCAGCCCGCTGTGGCCGGACACGACGAAGCCCCCGGCTTCGGCCGGGGGCGACGCGGGATCGATATTATCGGTGCCGATTTCAGCGCCGCCGCCACCACCGGCGCACGAGATGGCCGGTGCCGATGACGATCGCCCAGAGGGTGACGGCGCCGGCGATGCCGAGGAATGTCTGGACGAGGTGGGCGATCACCCCAGCGGCGCCACCTGGCGCCTGACCCTGACGCTCAGGCCGCCGACGGAACCGTCGACCGAAGTGTGGTCATCGGCTCCCTGCGTCCGGGCGACCCGGCAGAACTCCTCGAGGTCAGCGATCGTCGACGCAAAATCGGTGATCGACCCTTCGCCGATCGGCGTTTCGTTGCCGTGGCGGCCGCACTTCACCAGGATCTCGGCGTCTGGCCGCACCTCAGGCCCTCCCGGTGTGTGGAGTGGCATCAGCAGTTCCTCCAGACGTGGCCCTCATCGAGGTAGCCGTGCCAGTACGGCTCGCAGTCCGCCTCGTGGGCGCCGCAGAGGATCGACGCCCGGATCTCGAGCGACCCGTCGCTGCACTCCCGGAAGGTCCAGGGCGGCTCGGCGACCCGATGCAGCCCGTTGGCCCGGGTGGCGATCCAGCCGGCCCGGTCGTGCAGTTCTTGGCGGAACGGGTCGGCAGGGTCGGCGATCGGGAGCAGGAACCACACCGCGCGCCCGATGTGGCGGTCGTCGCCGTCCACCTCGTCGACCGGTCCGCAGTAGTCGCCCGGCTGCTCGATCTCGGCGATCGACGCGACCCGGCGGCCGACGCACTGTCCCATCAGGCGACAAGCTGCCTGAAGTCACAGTACGAACCGAGCGCCGCCAGCGTCGACAGGTGGATGCGGAAATCGCCGTGGTCGCCCCACGAGGCTCCCCACGAGTTCCTGACCCGCAGCACCGTCGCCTGGGGCTCGACCACGCCGGTGGCCGAGACGGTCAGAGCTTCGATGGCGCAGATGAGCGTCTCATGGCCGCCGGCCACGCCGGAGTCGATCGCCGCTTCGAGCGATGCCGCAGACCCGTCGCCGTCAACGAACCCGGACGCGGACGGCTCCTCCCAGGCGCTGAAGAACGGGGAGCCCATGAGCACGGGACCGGTCTGTAGCAGCGACAGGAGGTCCTGGCTGCCGTGGGCGATCCGTTGCGACGAGATCAGCTCCATCCGCAGCAGCTCCTCGACGATGTACGGGCCTGAGCTGCCGCAGTCCGTCGGTGGCCACTCGGTCGAGGTCGTCCCGGTCTGGTCGGTGCACGCGTGGTAAAAGGCGATGGCCGCCTCCTCGCCGGTCTTGGCGTCGTCGAAGGTGGCGCCCGGGACCCGGAGCAGCGCCTGGGCGTACTCGTCGTAGATCGCCTGGCCGAGGAACGACATGGCCGCCGTGGTGGCGTTGGCGGTGCAGTTATGCACTATGATGTCGTTCGCGATGTACCACCCACGCGGAGTAGAGAAGTCGTAGACATGGCCCGCCCACCATCCATGCCGGATTTCGACTATTGGCTCCAGCGCTACCTCGCTGGGGAAGCGGCGAAGAAGATCGCCTTGGAAGCCGGTGTCTCCGAAGCTCGGTTCCGGCGCAACCTCCTCCACGTCGGCATAACTCCCCGCGCGAACTCCGAGGCCAAGCGGCTCGCATACAGCAGGTACACGCTCGAGGAGCGCCGTGCTGTTACCGCCGCCGCCAACACGGCAATGCGTGGCCGCACGCGCTCTGCTGAGGCGCGGGAGCGCACCGCCCTGACCCGCGAGCGCGACGGGAAGATAACTCGGCTGGAGCTGGAGATGGCTGACTGGCTTCAGCAACGCGGCCAGCGAGTCACGCCTCAGAAAGCGGTCGGTTCCTACAACTTGGACCTGGCCCTCGAAGAACGCGCCGTCGCCGTGGAAATCATGGGCTCGTGGCACTTCTCGCCGTACTACGCGGCCCGTCAGGCACCCCTCGCGACACGCCGCGAATATATCCTCGGCAAGGGCTGGAACCTGATCGAAATCATGCTGCCCGGACCCCGCCGTTTTCGACTCAGGCCAGAGGCGGCGGATCAGGTTGTGGCTTTCGCGGAGCGCGTGAGCCTCTACCCAGCCAGCGTCGGTGAGTACCGGATGATTGGGGGTAACGGTGAGCTCGTTTCCGCTTCTCCCCCGGATCGTAACGACGGGTCCGCTGTAGCGTCCTGACCAGGCGGCCGAGAGATCGGCGGCGCTGACCATAGTGTCTGGGACGACGCACGACCCCAGGGCGTCGATGTCGCGCTGGGCGGAAAGCACCACCTCGGCCGTTGTGATCCCCTGAGCGACGAGGTCCTGCTGATCGAGCACGGCCAACGGCGGCTCGTGGTCGACGATGGTCAGTGGGCCCCCCGCGTGCCGGTGGACGAGGCCGAGGTTGTGCAGCGGCTCGGCGACCGAGACGCGGCCGTAGCTGGTGGCGGGACGTGCCATCACGCCTCCCGGTAGCAGTACGTGAACTTCCCGCCGCTGGGCCGCTGAGCGG
>JBOGGF010000272.1:0-7861 GCA_050743965.1 Acidimicrobiales bacterium | reverse complement strand
CCGCGGCGCTCCCCGGCGCGCGGTTCCTGCCTGCCCTGCGCCGGGGCAACGTCCGGGGTGCGCTCGAGCTGGGGATGGCCCCGGGCCTCCTGCCCGGCCGGCTCACGCTCGACGCCGGCCGGGACTGGTTCGCCGCCGGGTGGGGATCGGTGCCCGACCGCCGGGGCCTGGGCACGACGGGCATCCTCCGGTCGCTCGCCGATGCCGCGGGGGTGCGCGCCCTGGTGACCATCGGGGCCGACGTCGTCGGCGACTTCCCCGACCGCCAGCTGGCGGCACGGGCCCTGGACGCCGCCGACTTCGTGGTCGCCGTGACCGGGCACCCCTCGGCCACGGCCGAGCGGGCCGACGTGGTCCTGCCCGTCGCCGTCGAGCACGAGCGGGTGGGCACGACCACCAATGCCGAGGGCCGGGTGAGCCGCCTGGGCCAGAAGCTGGTGCCGCCCGGGCTGGCGTGGGCCGACTGGTCGATCGCGGCGGAGCTGGCGGTCGAGCTCGGCGGCGACCTCGGGTTCTCCGGCCCGCGGGAGATCTGGGACGAGATCGAGCGGCTGGCGCCGGCCTTCGCCGGCTGCACCACCCGGGTCCTCGAGTCGCCGGCCGGCCACGACGGCGTGCTCCTTCCCTACGACCCCTCGGCGCCCGCCCTGGGTCTCCGCCCGACGGACCCCATGGCGACCCCGGGGGTGGAGTCGGTCGAGCGCCAGGGCGCCCCACCGCGGGTGGGACGATCGCCCTTCAGCGCCGGTCCGGTCGCAAGTCCGAACGGCTCCACCGGTCCGGTGGCGGCGCTGCCGCAGGGGGGCGGCGACGGTCCGGCCCGCCCGGCCGCCGGTGCCGGGCTCGCCGCGGCGACGGACGGCGCACCCGCCCCCCACGTGGGGCCGGCCGACAGCTACTCCCTCCGTCTCGTCTCCCGCCGCCGGCTCTACGACGGCGGCTCGGCGGTGGCTCACTCGCCGTCGCTCCTGTCGCTCGTCCCCGCCGCCGAGGCGCGGGCCAATCCCCGCGACCTGGACCGCCTGGGCGCCGCCACCGGCGACCTGGTGCGGCTCCGCTCGTCCCGGGGCGAGGTCGAGGTGGCGGCCCGGGCCGACACCGGCGTGCCGACCGGCGTCGTCGTGGTGGACTTCAACCTCCCGGCCGCCGACGGCACTTTTGCCGCCGGCATCCTCATCGACGCCGGCGGGCCGGTGGTGGAGGTCCGGATGGAGTCGGTGCGATGACGGGGGTCCTCCTCGCCCTGACCACCCACGGCGACCCGCTGTACGCCCACGGCGTCGGCTGGTTCGTGTGGGTCGTGGTGCTCATCAAGGTGCTGGTGGCGTTCACCGCGCTGCTGGTGTCGGTCATGCTGATGATCTGGTTCGAGCGCAAGGTCATCTCGGACATGCAGAGCCGGATCGGCCCCAACCGGGCAGGCCCCTGGGGGCTGCTGCAGACCCTGGCTGACGGCACCAAGCTCTTCTTCAAGGAGGACCTGCTGCCCGAGCAGGCGGACCGAGGCGTGTTCAAGCTGGCGCCGTACCTCTCGCTCGTCCCCGCCCTCCTCGTCTTCACGGTGGTCCCGGTGGGCGGCATCGTCAACGTCTCGGGCCACCGCTTCGAGCTGCAGGTGGCCGACCCCCCGATCGGCATCCTGGTGGTGCTGGCGATGTCGTCGATCGCCGTCTACGGCGTGATGCTGGCCGGCTGGTCGTCGGGGTCCAAGTACCCGCTGCTCGGCTCGGTGCGGGCGTCGGCGCAGATGATCTCCTACGAGGCGGCCCTCGGGATCGTCGTCGTGATCGTCGTGCTCGTGACCGGCTCGCTGTCCACGCGGGCGATGGTCGAGTCCCAGGGGGTCGCCTTCTGGGACTGGAACGTCATCCGACTCGGCATCGTGCCGTTCTTCCTCTTCCTCACCGCCATCACGGCCGAGCTCACCCGGCCGCCGTTCGACCTGACCGAGGCCGAATCGGAGCTGGTGGGTGGCTTCCACACCGAGTACTCCTCGATCCGGTTCGCCCTCTTCTTCCTGGCCGAGTTCATGAACGTCATCACCATGTCGGCGGTGGTGGTGACGCTCTTCTTCGGGGGCCCCGACGGGCCGGTGCCGCACCTGCCGACCTTCGACGTGTGGTTCCCCACCGTCTGGTTCCTCGGCAAGGTGCTCCTTTTCCTCTTCCTCTACGTCTGGCTGCGGGCGGCACTGCCACGGCTCCGCTACGACCAGCTCATGACCCTGGGGTGGAAGTACCTGATCCCGCTCAGCCTCGGCTGGCTGCTCATGGTGGCCGGCTTCCTCGTCGACGGCTGGTGGGGGCTCGGGGTCATCGTCGGTGCGGTGCTGTGCACCAGCCTGCTGGCCCGGGCATTCGCCATCGGCAAGGGGCGGGCGGAGCAGCACAGCCTCCTCACGCCCGTCGGCGCCCGCGTGTCCCGACCGATCATGGTGACCCGGGCACCCACGCCGCCGCAGGGGACGCTGCCGGAGGGCCCGGCAGGCGGCTCGGAGCCGGAGGGGGTGCGCTGAGCATGGGCGTCGTGCAGGACATCAAGGAAGAGCTCCGCTTCTTCGGCGGTTTCAAGCTGACCCTGGAGCACCTGACCCGGCCGCGGGTCACCCGGTCCTACCCGGAGGAGAAGCAGCCGAAGCAGCCGCGCCAGCACGGCCGCCACGTCCTCAACCGCTACGAGGACGGGATGGAGAAGTGCATCGGGTGCGAGCTGTGCGCCGGGGTGTGCCCGGCCGACTGCATCTACGTCCGCGGCCTCGACAACCCGCCCGACGATCCGGTGTCCCCCGGCGAGCGCTACGGCTACATCTACGAGATCAACTACCTGCGCTGTATCCACTGCGACCTGTGCGTCGAGGCGTGCCCGACCGAGGCCATCACCGAGTCCAAGCTGTTCGAGTTCTCCTTCACCAACCGGGCGGACGCCATCTACACCAAGAACGAGCTGGTGGTGGACGATGACGGCCGTCCTCAGCAGCTGCCGTGGGAGGACTGGCGGGAGGGGGAGGACCGGTTCACCTCGGGCTGGATGCGCGCCACCTCGCCGGGCGGGAGCGCGGCCTACGAGGGCGAGGTGCAGTGGTCGGGCGAGCTCGGCTTCGGCGTGCGGGCGCCCGAGGGAGGCCAGTCCGGGCGGCGCGACGACGCCGCCACGGGGAGCCTGCCGCTGCGAGAGGTCCTCGAGTCCCACCTCCTCGACGAGGACATCCCGTTCGAGCACCGGGGCATGCGGGGCCGCCTGTGGCGGGCCCAGCTCTCGGCCCAGCGCAACCGGCGCAAGATGGAGGCGACCAGGGAGCGGGTGCAGGAGCTGCGGGCCGCCCGGAAGGCGACCAAGGCGGCGAAGGCAACCAAGGCGGCGAAGCGGGGCGGCGGCGACCGGTGACGGACTTCCTGCTGGTCGCCGGGAGGGCCACGGTGCCCGACCTCGTCACCTACGTCATCTGCGCCGCGGTGGTCGTGAGCGGCGGGCTCGGCGTGGTGACCTCGCGCAACGCGGTCCACGCCGCCCTGTCGCTCGTCATGACGCTCTTCGGGGTGGCCGTCCTCTTCATCGAGCAGGACGCCCAGTTCCTGGCGGCGGTCCAGGTCATCGTCTACGCCGGGGCCATCGTCGTCCTCTTCCTGTTCGTGATCATGTTCCTCGGTGTCGACCGCCAGGAGAGCCTGGCGTCGGAGCCGCTCAAGGGTCAGCGGCCGCTGGCCCTGCTGCTCATCGCCGTCGCCGCCACCGGCGTGATCTTCCTCGCCGCCACCTCGCACTGGGTCACCGGTGCCCGGGCGGTCGCCGGGTCCACCACGGCGGGTGGCCACACCAACACCTACCTGCTCGGGAAGTCGGTGTTCACCACCTACCTGTGGGCGTTCGAGATCACCGCCGGGCTCCTCGTCATCGCCGTCGTGGGCGCCGTCGTCCTTGCCCGCCGGCCCTCCGGCGTCCACGACGAGCCCCGCGATGCACCCGCGGTGGGGCCGGACGGCAGCGGGCCGGGTGGCCGGGACGAGGAGGCGCTCGGCCTCGAGGCCACCCAGGAGCTCGGCGGGCAGCGCGACCAGGTGCTGGCCGTGCCGGAAGGAGAAGCGGACGAGATGGGCGAGCGGGTCGGGACCGGGGGCGAGGCGACGCCATGAGCATCGCCCCGGCGTGGTACCTCGGGCTGGCGGCCGTGCTGTTCGCCATCGGCGCCGTCGGCGTCCTGGTGCGCCGCAACGTGCTGGTCATGTTCATGTGCATCGAGCTGATGCTCAACGCCGCCAACCTGACCTTCGTCACCTTCTCCCGGGTGCTCGGCGACATCGGCGGGCAGTCTGCGGTCTTCTTCGTCCTCGTGGTGGCGGCGGCCGAGGTCGTCGTCGGCCTGGGGATCGTGGTCGCCATCTTCCGACGACGGAAGAGCACCACCGCCGACGACCTCCACGTGCTGAAGGGCTGAGCGATGCTGCACGCCGCCTTCCTCATGCCCTTGCTGCCGCTCGCCGGCTTCGTCGTCCTCATGACCGTCGGACGCCGCGTGGGCCCGCCGTGGGCCGGCTGGATCGGCACGGCCGCGGTCGCCGGCTCGTTCGCCGCCGCCTGCGTCACCCTCGTCGGGCTGGTCGGCAAGCCCGCGTCAGGCCGGCAGCTGACGTGCGCCTACTCGTGCGCCACCAGCCCGACGGCCCACTCCTTCTTCACCTGGATCCCCGTGGGTGGGCTCCACGTGAAGGCGGCCTTGCTGGTCGACCCCCTGTCGATGACGATGTGCATGTTCGTCACCGGCGTCAGCATGCTGATCCACCTCTACTCGATCGGCTACATGAAGGGCGACCGGGACTACTCCAAGTTCTTCGTGTACCTCAACCTGTTCGTCTTCTCGATGCTCGTGCTCGTCCTGGCGAACAACCTCCTCGTCACCTTCGTCGGGTGGGAGGGTGTCGGCCTCTGCTCTTACTGGCTGATCGCGTTCTGGTTCCACCGGGACTCGGCCGCCTCGGCCGGGAAGAAGGCATTCGTCTACAACCGGATCGGCGACGCGGGCTTCCTCCTCGCCGTCTTCCTCATCTTCTCCAAGACCGGCACCCTCACCTACCTGCAGGTCTTCTCCAACCGGCACCTGCTCGCTGGCGGCGGGGCGGCCACGGCGGCGGTCCTGCTCCTCTTCCTGGCTGCGACGGGGAAGTCGGCCCAGATCCCGCTGTTCAACTGGCTGCCCGACGCCATGGAGGGCCCTACCCCGGTGTCGGCCCTGATCCACGCGGCGACGATGGTGACCGCCGGCGTCTACCTAATGGTCAGGGTCAACCCGTTGCTCGGCATGTCGTCGAGCGCCATGTGGGTGATCGCCGTCGTGGGCGGTGCCACCGCCTTCGTGGCCGCCACCATCGCCTCGACCCAGCAGGACATCAAGAAGGCGCTCGCCTTCTCCACCGTGTCCCAGATCGGCTACATGGTCCTCGCCGTCGGCATCGGCGCCTACGTGGCCGCCATCTTCCTCATGATCGCCCACGCCTTCTACAAGGGCCTGCTCTTCCTCGGCGCCGGGTCGGTCATCCACGGCCTGGCGGACGAGCAGGACATGAAGCGCATGGGGGCGCTGCGCCGGTGGATGCCTTGGACGTTCGGCACCTTCCTCTTCGCCTGGCTCGCCATCGCCGCCGTGCCGCCGTTCTCCGGCTTCTGGGCCAAGGGCGACATCCTGTCCAACGTGTACGCCAAGAACCTGCCGCTGTACGCCCTCGGGCTCCTGACGGCGTTCCTCACCGCCTACTACATGAGCCGCATCTTCTACCTGACCTTCACCGGCAAGGCCCGCTGGCACGAGCCCGCCCCCGACGGGCGGGGCGCCCACCACGCGCCGCACGAGGCGCCGTGGGTCATGCGGGTCCCCCTCGTGGTGCTGGCAGTGTGTGCCGCCGCCGCCGGCGTGGTGAACCTGCCGTGGGTCCACTCCTTCAGCCTGGCGGCCTGGCTCGACCCCGTGCTCGGGAACCGCCTCTTCGCACCGGTCCAGAGCAACACCTCCCTGTGGGCGCTCGGGGTCGCCGACGGCGCCGTGGCGATCCTCGCCCTCGGCGTCGCCTGGTTCCTGTGGCGGCGCCGGACCGACCGCCCGGCCCTAGAGCCCGCCTTCCTCCAGCGGGTGTGGTACTGGGACGACTTCTACGACGCCCTGATCGGCCGGCCGGGCCAGGCGCTGGCACGCACCTTCGCCACCGTGGTCGACGCCCAGGTCATCGACGGCGCCGTCAACGGCATGGCGGCGCTGGTGCGCATCACCGGCACCGGTGCGCGGCGCCTCCAGTCGGGGTTCGTCCGCAACTACGTGCTCGGCGTGGCCCTCGGGATGGCCGTCGTCATCGTCTTCATGGTGTCGAGGGCGTGGCCGTGAGCCAGTTCCCGTACCTGACGGTCATCGTCCTGCTGCCCGCCGCGGGCGCGGCGGCTGTGGCCCTGCTCGGCGGCCTCGCCGGCGTCCGGCGAGGGGTGCTCGAGGTGCTCGCCATCGGCGTCTCGGTGGCGACGCTCGGGTTCGCCGTGGCGATGGCCGTCCTCTTCAAGACCCACGACGCCGGCTTCCAGTTCGGGTCGAGCCACGTGTGGGCGCAGGGGCTGGGGATCCGCTGGTACCTCGGGACCGACGGCATCTCGCTGTTCCTCGTGCTCATGGCGGCGGTGCTCTTCCCCGTCGCCCTCGCCGGCGCCCGCAGCCGGTCGGACGCTCGGAGCTTCCTCTCGTGGATGTTGCTGCTGGAGGCGGCGTGCCTGGGGAGCTTCCTGTCGCTCGACCTCATTCTCTTCTTCTTCTTCTTCGAGCTGACGCTGGTCCCCTCGTACTTCCTCATCAGCGGGTGGGGCTACGCCCGGCGGGCCTACGCCGCGCTCAAGTTCTTCCTGTACACGTTCCTCGGCTCGGCGTTCCTACTGGTGGGGATCCTGGTGGTGGCCTTCCTCCACCAGGATCAGACCGGGGTGCTCACCTTCTCCCTGCCCCAATTGGTGCACACCCATTTCTCCTCGACGACCGGGATCCTGCTCTTCGTGGCGTTCACCGCCGCCTTCGCCGTCAAGGCACCGCTGTTCCCCTTCCACACCTGGTCGCCCGACGCCTATGCCGAGGCACCGACCGGCGGGTCGATGGTGATCGCCGGCGTGCTGGCCAAGCTCGGGACCTACGGGATCATCCGCTTCGACCTGAGCCTGTTCCCCCACGCCACCGTCGACTTCGTGCCGGTCATCCTCACCTTGGCGGTGATCGGGATCGTCTACGGCGCCATCGTGGCCTGCGCCCAGCGCGATCTGAAGCGGCTCGTCGCCTACTCGTCGCTGGCCCAGATGGGCTTCATCGTCCTGGGTACCTTCGCCCTCACCACCCAGGGCGTCACCGGCGGCGTGCTGCTGATGCTCAACCACGGCCTGGTGACCGCCGCCCTCTTCCTCCTCATCGGGTGGATCTACGAACGCCGCCAGACGTGGCAGGTGACCGAGCTGCGCGGCCTGCAGTCGCCGGCCCCGGTGATGGCCGGCGCCTTCACCGTGGTGATGCTGGCCTCCATCGGGCTGCCCGGCCTCAACGGCTTCGTCAGCGAGTTCCTCGTGCTCTCGGGCACCTTCATCACCCATCGCTGGTGGGCCGTCGTGGCTGTCCTCGGCGTGATCGTGGCCGCGATCTACCTGCTGTGGGCCTACCAGCAGGTCTTCCACGGGAAGCCCGACGCACCGACGGCCAAGGCCCGCGACCTGGCATGGAGCGAGCGGCTGGTCATCGCCCCGCTGATCCTGTTGATCGTGTTCCTCGGTGTGTACCCGAAGCCGGTGCTCGATCGCATCACCCCATCGGTCAACCGGCTCATCACTCACGTCCAGGACGTGACCCACATCCAAC
>JBOGGF010000271.1:0-6977 GCA_050743965.1 Acidimicrobiales bacterium | reverse complement strand
GCCGCCACCGCGCCCTGCGCCAATCCCTCCGCCGGCACCGCCGGCCGGGGCGGCACCACCCGCCGGCGGCGGCTCCCCCGCCCGCTGGTCGAGCCACCGACGCAGCCCGGCGGCGTTCGAGTGGAAGCCGTTCAGGACCTCGAGCTTCTCGCGGCGCTCGGGCGCCACGTCGGCCACGTCCACCGAGAAACGAGCCTCGAGCGCCGCCGCGATGTCCTCCCCCGCCCGCCATGCCTTCTCGGCGACGTCGGCCCACGACCGCAGGGTGTCCTCCGCCTCGTGCAGGAGATCGTCGGGGTTGCCCAACAGCCCGTAGTGGGCAAGGGCGAGCCCGGTGGGACGGCGCTCGGCCAACTTGTGGAGGGAGTGGACGGCCTGGTCGAGGTCGAAGTCGGGCGGCGGGGTGGACGGGCGGAGGACCCCGGCGTCGGGAAGCTTCACTCCCACGGCGTCGCCGGCGAACAAGGTCCCGGTGGCGGAGTCGTGCAGGGCCACGTGGTGCTTGGCGTGGCCCGGCGAGTCGACCGCCCACAGGACGCGGTCGGGACCGATCCGGACCTCGTCGCCGTCCCCGAGGACGTGGAGCCGCTCGGGTGGCGTCGGGTCGAGCCGGCCGTAGAGGGCGTCGAGATAGTCGCCGTAGACGCGGGCGGCCGAGGAGACGAGCCGGGTCGGGTCGGCCAGGTGGCGCGCGCCCTTCTCGTGCACGTAGACGGTGGCGCGGGGGAACGCTCGGGCGACGTCGCCGACGCCGCCGGCGTGGTCGAGGTGGATGTGGGTCACGACGACCCCGGCCAGGTCGCCGGCTCCCATGCCGAGGGACTCGAGCGCCGCGAGCAGCACCGGTACCGACGACTGGCTCCCCGTCTCGACGAGCACCGGTGTCGGCCCCTCGACGAGGTAGCCGGCCGTCATCCGGTGCCAGCCGCCGAGGAGGGTGTCGATCTCCAGCACGCCCGGGGCGATCTCGAGCGCGACCGGAGGGCGGGCGCCCTGGCCGCCGGTCGGGGACGCAGCCGGGGACCCGTCCGTCATGCCGGGTTGACCTCGACCACGACCTTCACGTCGTCGGGCTTCCGGTCGAGGGCGTCCTGCCACTGCTCGAGCGGCACCCTGCGGCTGACCAACTTGCCGAGCCAGTCGCGGTCGGCCGCGGCCAGCGCGTCGGCGGCCGCCTCGTAGTGGCGGCGGTTGGCGTTGACCGAGCCGACGACCGCCTCGTTGGCCAGCACCATCGACCGGTTGAGCGCTCCCTCGTCGACCGAGATCTCCCGCCCGCCCGACGAGACCCCGGTGAGGCACACGACGCCGCCCGAGCCGACGTGCTCCATGGCGTCGAGCACCAGGGACGAGACGCCCGTGCACTCGAGCACGACGTCCGGTGTCTCGCAGGCGTCCTTGATGGCCCCGGTGTGGTAGTGCGCCCCGAGGGCCCGCACCAGGTCTGGCTTGAGCCCCTCGGTCATGCGGTCGATCACGTGGACCTCGAGGCCCTTCTGCACCCCGATCAGCGCCGCCAGCAGCCCGATGGGCCCGGCACCGGTGACAACCGCCGTCTTGGGCGCCCAGTGGGCCCGGCCGCCGATGCGGTCCACCTGCTCCCACGCCTTGGCCACCACGCTCGTCGGCTCGAGCAGGACCCCGAGCATGCCGAGCGACGGGTCGACCTTGACGACGTACTCGGGGGTGATGCGATAGCGCTCGGAAAGGTAGCCGTCGTGCTGCTTGATCCCCCGCTCGATGTACTGGCCATTGCGGCAGAAGTCCCACTCCCCGACGGCGCAGTTGGCGCACGGCACCGGGTCCGGGCGGCGGACGATCCCCACCACCAGGTCACCCTCGGCCACCGCCCCGCCGGCGGGGGCCTCGACGACCCGGCCGAGCGACTCGTGCCCGAGCACCAGCCGCTCCTTGCCGGGAGGAGCCCAGCCGTACGCGCCCGAGAGGATCTCCACGTCGGTCCCGCAGATCCCGACGGCCATCGTCGCCACCAGGACCGGGCCGTCGGACGGCGGTGGGTCCTCGACGTCGGACAGCTGGGCCGTCCCCTTCTGCAGCGGCACTACCGTCAACGCCTTCACCCTGTGGTCTCCCTTCCCGTGCCATCCGTCTTCCCGCCGTCGCCACCGTTCCCGCCGGCCGAGCCGCCGCCGTTCCCGCCGTCCCCGTCGGCCGGCGTGTCGGGCAGGGGTGCGCCGTGCCCCACCGGGGCCCCGACCGAGCCCCGGTGCTCCTTCACCGACGGGACCCAGCCGCGGGCTCGCCCCACCAGGCTCGCCCCGCCGGCGCGCCACGACCGGATCCCGGGGTGCGCCGCCGTGCCGATCGGCCCGCCCAGGCTCTGGCCGAGCAGCCCCTGGAGGCGCTTGGCCACCTGGGCCTGGCCGGACGAGAGCGGCTCCTGCCCGGTCATCCGGCACGCGCTGTTGACGAGGGAGACGTGCGAGAAGGCCTGGGGGAAGTTGCCCACCAGGCGCCTGGCCACCGGGTCGTACTCCTCGGACAGGAGCCCGACTTCGTTGCGCAGGGACAGCAGGCGCTCGAACATCTGCCGGGCCTCGTCCGCCCGGCCGATCATGTGCAGGCAGTCGACGAGCCAGAAGGAGCAGGCGAGGAAGGCACCCTCCCGCCCCGCCAACCCGTCGACGGCGCCGTCGTCATTGGTGCGGTAGCGGAGCACGAACCCGTTGTCGACCAGCTCCCGCTGGATGGCTTCCACCGTGCCCACCACACGCGGGTCGCTGGCCGGCAGGAACCCCACGAGCGGCATCATCAGGATACTGGCGTCGAGCTGGTCGCAGCCGTAGTACTGGGTGAAGGCCTGCTTGTCGGCGTTGAACCCCTTCTCGCAGATCTCCCGGTGGATCTCGTCGCGCAGCGACCGCCACTTCTCGATTGGGCCGGGGAGCCCTGGCCAGTCCTCCATCGTGCGGACCGCCCGGTCGACGGCCACCCACGCCATCACCTTGGAGTGGGTGAAGTGCCGCCGTGGCCCGCGCACCTCCCAGATGCCGTCGTCGGGCTGCCGCCATCCGTCCTCCAGGAACTCCACCAGCTTCTGCTGGAGGTCCCAGATCGCCCGGCTGTGCACGCCGTCCATGCGACCGGCCGAGTAGAGGGCCGACATGACCTCGCCGTACACGTCGAGCTGGTACTGATCGGCGGCGGCATTGCCGATGCGGACGGGGGCAGCGCCCTCGTAGCCGGGCAGCCAACCGGCCTCCCACTCATCGAGGCGTCGCTCGCCACTCGCGCCGTACATGATCTGCAGCTTGGACACGTCGCCCGCCGTGGCCCGCAGGAGCCAGTCGCGCCACGCCATGGCCTCGGCGTGGTACCCGCCCCGGAGCAGCGACTCGAGGGTGAGGGTGGCGTCACGCAACCAGCAGTAGCGGTAGTCCCAGTTGCGGTTGCCGCCGAGCGTCTCGGGCAGCGAGGTCGTGGGCGCGGCCACGATGCCCCCGGTGGGCTCGTAGGTGAGGGCCTTCAGGGTGATCAGCGAGCGCAGGACGGCGTCGGCGTACTCCCCTTGGTAGGTACAGGCTGACGACCACGTCTCCCACCACGTCTGGGTGACCCCGATGCAGTACCACGGATCGACGGGGGGCGGCGGGGCCGTGTGCGAGGCGTACCACGACAGGACGAAGGAGATCTGCTCCCCTTCCCCGACCGTCACCTCGGACACGGTGGTGAGGTCCTCCCCGTGCGTCTCCCCCCGGGTCCACAGGGCGACCGAGTCCGGCCCGGCGGTCGCGGTCAGCATGTGGTCGTCGCGGGTGACCCACGGGACCGTCTCGCCGTAGCCGAAACGCAGGGCGAGCTGCATCCGAACCCGGACCCGGCCCTTCACCCCCTCGACCAGCCGCACGACCTGCGGGTTGCCCTCGCGGACCGGCATGCAGTCGACGATCCGCACCGTCCCGTCGGCGGTGTCCATCTCCGTCTCGAGCACCAGCGTGTCGGGCCGGTAGCGGCGGCGGACGGCGGTGACGGTGCCCTCGGGCCCGGCCGGCGCCACCTTCCAGTAGCCGTGGTCGTCGGTACCGAGCAGCCGGGTGAAGCAGGCCTCGGAGTCGAACCGCGGCAGGCAGAGCCAGTCGATCGAGCCGTCCCGCCCCACCAGCGCGGCGGTGTGCAGGTCGCCGATGACCGCGTAGTCCTCGATGGGGAGCGACATCCCGGGCATTCTTACCCACCAGCCACGCCCGTGGCAGGCCGGCCTCTCCGGGAGGGCCGCCCCGGCGAGCGGCGGCCCGGCGCGGCGGCTGGCGCCTGCGGCCCAATATGGCGGCCGGCAGCCGCGGCCCGGTCGGCGGCTCAGCCACCGGCGCAGGAGCCGGTGGACGCCGGCGAGGTCCTCGATCGGGCCTGAGCCACCCGGGAGAGCACCCCCGGCGAGGTGAGGGCGTACCCGACGTCCGTGTAGACGGTGGAGCGGGAGAAGACCACCCCGATCACCTGCCCATGGCCGCCGAGCAGCGGACCGCCCGAGTTGCCGGGCTGCACCTTGGCGTCGACCTGGTAGACCTGCCGGCTCACCGTTCCCTGGTTGTAGATGTTGCGTCCCTGGGCGGTGATGACCCCGTCGACGGCGGCCGGGCCCACGGTGAGCGAGCCGTTCTCGGGGTAGCCGACGATGGCGCCGGCGGCGCCGTGGCCGACCGTGGAGGGGTCGAGGGTGAGCGGCGCCCCCGCCGGGGCGGCGGTGCGCAGCACGGCCAGGTCGAATGTCGGTGTGAAGAGCACGACGGTGGCGTCGTAGGGGACGCCGCCCACGTAGACCTGGGTCGCGGGCTCCCCCGCCACCACGTGGGCGTTCGTCACCACCAGGCCGGGGGCGGCGACGAAGCCCGATCCCTCCTGGAGGTACCCGCACGCCTGGCCGAGGATCTTCACCGTCGACGGCTCGGCCGGGCCTGCCACCGAGGCGGCGAAGGCGGTAGTGGGCAGCGGGGCCTTGCTCGGGGGTGGCTCCAGCTGGGAGAAGACCGGAGGGAAACCAGAACCGCCGAGCAGTGACTGGATCCGGGAGAAGAAGTCGGGGAGCGGGGGCATCACCGCGTCGACGGCCCGGACGATGGACGAGCGCTGGACGGCGCTGCTGACCGAGGTGAACCGGGTCTGGGCCAGCTCGTTGGCCACCAGCCAGGTGCTCAGCAGGGCCGCCACCACTGCCACGCCGACCCCGGCCACGCTGTCGATCCCCCCAAGGTGGACCCGCCGCACCGCCATACCGCCCATGGAGCCGAGGAGGCGGCCGACCACGCCGAAGACCAGGCCGAGCCCGATCACGAGCACCAGCGCCACGGCCGCCCGCACGTTGGTCGAGTGCAACGAGGAGGCAACGGCGCCGGCGACGAGGGCGCCGATGGTGAGCCCGAGGAGGAAACCGCCGAAGGAGAGCACCTGGACGAGGGCGCCGAGCCTCAACCCGTGCAGCGCCGCGGCCACCAGGACGAGGACGATGACGATGTCGACGACGTCCACCGGCCAGGAGGGTAGCCAAGGTTCGCCCCCCCGGCGATGCCGGGGCGGGGCCCGGGCGCGTCAGCCCGCCAGGGCGGGGAGCACCTCGGCGGCGAGCAGCCGCACGTGGTCGAGGTCGTCCAGGTCGAGCACCTGGAGGTACGCCGTACCGGCACCGATCCGGGCGTACTCGAGGCATCGCTCGGCCACCTCGGCCGGCACGCCGGCGGCGCCGTGCTGGCGCAGGTCGTCCACCTCCCGCCCGACGGCCGCCGCCCGTCGGGCGACCTCGGCCTCGTCCCGCCCGCAGCACACCGTCACGGCAACCGAGAGCCGGAGGCCAGCCGGGTCCCGGCCCGCCTGCTCGCACGCCGACCGCACCCGGTCGTACTGCGCAGCCGTGTCGGCGACCGGGTGGAACGGCACGTTGAGCTCGTCGGCGAAACGGGCGGCCAGGCGCGGCGTGCGCACCGGGCCGACGCCGCCCACGATGATCGGGGGACGGGGCGACTGTACCGGTTTGGGCAGGGCCGGGCAGTCCTCGAGCCGGTAGTGCCGGCCGGCGAAGGAGAAGCGCTCGCCGACGGGCGTCGCCCACATGCCGGTCACGATGGCCAGTTGCTCCTCCAGCCGGTCGAAACGCTCGCCGGTCGGCGGGAACGGCACCCCGTAGGCACGATGCTCCTCCCCGTACCACCCGGCGCCCAGACCGAGCTCGACCCGACCGCCGCTCATGGCGTCGACCTGGGCCACCGTGACGGCCAGGATGCCGGGCAGCCGGAAGGTGGCGGAGGTGAGCAACGTTCCCAGCCGGAGGCGCTCGGTGTCCCGGGCGAGGGCACCCAGAGTCAGCCACGCATCGGTGGGGCCGGGCAGGCCGTCACCCGCCAGCGGCTCCATGCCGCAGAAATGGTCCGATCGGAAAAATCCGTCGAACCCGCTCTCCTCGGTGACCTTCGCCACCGCCAGCAGCTTCTCGTAGCTGGCTCCCTGCTGCGGCTCGACGAAGACCCGGGTACGCACGGGGGCCACGGTACCGGTGATAGAAGCAGTCCGTGCAGACGGGCGGTCCGGGGGGCGTGGGAGGAGCCGGCGGTGGTCGCGGTGCGCCGTGGCCGCACCCACCGGCGGGCTGGTACCCCGACCCGGGTCGACCTGGTGGCGGCGCCCGGTGGTGGGACGGCTACGCCTGGACCGGGCACACGGCGCCGGTCCCCGCGGGCGTGCAGCCGCCCGGCGGTGATGCCGCCGCGACGACGGGTCCCGCCGGGCGCTGGCGCTGGGACCCGGCCTCCGGATGGCAGTGGATGCCGGCCTGGGCCGGGCTCGGCGACTGGCCGCAGCGGATGCGACCGGTGGTCGACGCCGAACGCCGGCTGGGCGCGGCGGCGCGCGTGGCGATCGTCGCCTTCGCCGCCGTCACCGTGGGCGGCGCGGTGCTCCGGCTCGCCGACGCCGCGGCGCTGGCCGCCTACTTCCACTGGGTGCGGGTGGCCTGGCACGCCGCCCAG
>JBOGGF010000270.1:0-1982 GCA_050743965.1 Acidimicrobiales bacterium | reverse complement strand
GCGTAAAGTGGTGCGAAATGGTTCAAAGGGGAGCCATAGGGGGCTTCACGCCGTGGGAGACAGGGTCGGTGGCGGCATTCGTTGGCAGGTACGAGCATTCGCTCGACGAGAAGGGGAGAGTCATCCTGCCGGCCAAGTTCCGTGCCGAGTTCGAGCGCGGCGGCTTCCTCACGACCAACCGGGAAGGATGCCTCGCGCTGTGGACGCCGTCGGAGTTCGACCGCCAGCTGCGCGCCATGCAGGCGCAGGCCGTCGCCGGGCGGACCAATCGGAACCGGGCGCGGCTCTGGTCGGCCAGCTCGTACGAGGTGGAGATCGATCGTCAGGGCCGCATGCCGATCCCCTCGCACCTGCGGGAGTTCGCGTCGCTCGACGGCGACGTCCTCGTGCACGGTGCGATCGACCGGGTGGAGCTGTGGGCTCCGTCGGTGTGGCAGGAGCGGGTGGTGCCCGACGAGCAGTGGTTCTTGGAGGACGACGAGTAACCCGGACCATGCGCAGCCCCTCGACCGGCACGGTGGAAGACTCCTCCTCCGCCCTCTTCCGCTCGGGTCGACAGGCCTCGCCTGTCGAGGGGCTGCAGATGGCCTGGGAATTCGTGCACGAACCGGTGATGGTGGGGGAGGTCCTTGCCCTCCTCGCCCCGGTGCCGGCGGGACTGATGGTCGACGCCACCGTCGGCGGGGGCGGTCATGCGGCCGCCCTCCTCGGCGCGCGCCCCGACCTCCGCCTGTTGGGGCTCGACCGCGACCCGGACGCCGTGGCGGCGGCCCGTCGGCGGCTGGCCCCGTTCGACGAGCGCACCGAGGTGCGTCACGCCCGCTTCTCCGAGTTGGGAGAGCAGGTCGAGGGTCCGGTGTCCGGGGTGCTGCTGGACCTCGGCGTCAGCTCGCCGCAGCTCGACCTGGCGGGGCGGGGGTTCTCCTACCGGCGTGACGCCGCCCTCGACATGCGGATGGACCCGACGGCCGGCCGGACGGCCGGCGAGCTCGTCAACGAGGCGCCCCTCGCCGCGCTCGCCCGCCTCTTCGCCGCCAACGGCGAGGGACGCTTCGCCGGCCGCATCGCCCGGGCCGTCGTGGCGGCGAGACCGATCGCCACCACCGGCCAGCTGGCGGACGTGGTGGCGCGCGCCGTGCCGGCGGCCGTCCGGCGCCGCGGCCACCCGGCCCGGCGGGTCTTCCAGGCGCTGCGCATCGCCGTCAACGAGGAGCTCGACGAGCTGGCCGCCGCCCTCCCGGTGGCGCTCGGCCTCCTCGTCCTCGGTGGCCGCTGCGTCGTGATCGCCTACCACTCCGGCGAGGACCGCCTGGTCAAGCGGGCCTTCACCGACGCCGTCCGGGGGGGCTGCACCTGCCCGCCGGCGCTGCCGTGTGTCTGCGGCGCCCGGCCGGAGCACCGGCTGGTGTTCGCCGGGGCCCGGAAGCCTTCGGCGGCCGAGCTGGCCTGGAACCACCGGGCCGAGAGCGCGCGCATGCGGGTGATCGAGCGGGTGGCGCCGTGAGTGCCATGGCGGCCCGTGCCCGGCCGCAGCGCCGGCCGGTCGTCGAACCGGCGCGCCGGGTCGCGTTCCGTCTGGTCGAGCGGCTGCCGCGGCACCGCCGCTTCCGCCTCTCGGTGGTCGCGGCCGGGATGGTGATCGCCAGCCTGCTCACGGTGGTGGCGGGGCACTCGCTGGTGGCGGAGGGCCAGGTCCGCCTGGGCGGCGTGCAGTCGGCCCTCCAGGCCGAACAGGTCCGTCACCACCAGGAGGTGATGGCGGTGGCTTCGCTGGAGAACCCGTCGCGCATCGTCGCCGACGCCCACCAGAACCTGCACATGGTGTCAGCCGGTCAGGTACAGCAGCTGCCCTACGTGCCCCTCGGCACCCCGCTGTCGGCTCCCCACGTCGCCCCGTGACCGTCGTCGCACCGCCCGGCCGGCGAGCCGCACCGCCCGGCCGGCGAGCCGCACCGCCCGGCCGGCGAGCCGCACCCCGCCCG
>JBOGGF010000269.1:0-1578 GCA_050743965.1 Acidimicrobiales bacterium | reverse complement strand
GCGCGGGGCATCGGCGCCGCCATCGCCAGCGACCTGGCGGCGGCGGGCGCGGCCGTCGGCGTCTTCGGCCTTGACGGTGCGGCCGCCGCCGAGCGGGCCGCGACGCTGGAAGACGAGCACGGGATCGCCGCCTGTGGCCTGCGGGTCGACGTCTCGTCCCGGGCTGACGTCGAGGCGGCCGTGGTCAAGGTGGAGTCGCGCCTCGGCCCGGTCGACGTCCTCGTCAACAACGCCGGCATCGACGTGATCCAGCCGTTCCTCGAGTCCACCGAGGCCGACTGGGACCGAATAGTCGCCGTCAATCTGAGGGGGGTCCTGGTCTGCTGCCACGTCGTGGCACCCGGCATGGTCGCCCGCCAGTACGGCAAGATCGTCAACATCGGCTCGGACGCGGGCCGGGTCGGCTCCACGGGAGAGGCCGTCTACTCGGCCACCAAGGGCGGGGTGATCGCCTTCACCAAGACCCTGGCGCGTGAGCTGGCGTCGACCGGCGTCCGGGTCAACTGCGTCTGCCCGGGACCCACCGACACCGCCCTCCTGGCCCAGATCGGCGAGGCGAGCCCCAAGCTCTACGACGCTCTCGCCCGGGCGATCCCCCTCCGGCGCATCGGCCAGCCCGAGGACGTTGCCCACGTGGTGGCGTTCCTCGCAGCGCCCGCCTCGGACTACGTGACCGGCCAGACCATCTCGGTGAGCGGCGGCCTCACCATGGCCTGAGCGAGGCCCGGGCGCGGCCTCGGGCTCGCAATGCGAGCCGCCTCCGGGCCGGGCCGGCTGACCGACGTCGAGCTCGGTTCAGTGCGGCTCCCACGCGCCGGGCAGGGCGGTCAGGCGCACCAGCTGCTCGGGGAGGTCGCCGCTCACGAGGTCGGCCAGCGTCACCTCCTCCAGGACCAGGCGGAGGCTGGCCCGCACGGCCACCCAGACGTCCTGGAGGTGGGCCGAGGAGCCTTCGTAGCTGGTGGCTTCCGGCCGGAGGCCCCGGACCTCGGCCAGCGGGCCGTCGAGGATCCGGATCACCTCGGCCACGGTGACCGCCGAGGCCGGCCGGGCCAGGCGGTAGCCGCCGTCGGTGCCGCGCTGGCTCGCCACCAGCCCAGCGCGGCGGAGGTCGGCCAGGATCGCCCCGAGGAAACGAGGCGGCAGCCCTTCCCGCTCGGACAGGAGCTCCGCCGTCTGGGGCCCACCGGCGGCAGCCAGGGACAGCAGGGCCCGGAGGCCATAGTCCACCTTCGCCGGCACGTGCACGGACCGATTCTGCCCGCCGGGCGCCGGCGCCGGCACGCCCGCACCGACTGGCCGTTGCCGCCTTCGCTTGGTATAAGTAACAGTTAGCCAATGAACGCTTCTTCCACGCCCGCCGATGCCTCGGTCCCGTCCGAGCGGGACGAGATCGTCGACGCCGTGCTGAACGCCAGCCGGGTGCTCGTCTCGATCGCCGCCCATTCCCTGGCCGACGTGGGTGAGGAGGTCACGCTCACCCAGTACCGGTCGCTGGTGGTGCTCGCCTCCCGGGGTCCCCAGGGCGTGGCCTCGCTGGCCCAGGCCCTCGGCGTCACCCCGCCCACGGCCTCGCGC
>JBOGGF010000268.1:0-3901 GCA_050743965.1 Acidimicrobiales bacterium | reverse complement strand
GCGCCATACTTAGAGCACTTTGTTTTTCAAAGTATTTTTAGGGGAGGCGACCGTGGACGACAACGAGCAATTGGGCACCCAAGGCGACGCTGTCGGGACAGCGCAGCGCACACCCGCACCACCGGGCTCCACCGGATCGCCCGGCGCCGCCACCGACCAGCTGTCCGTCGCCGCCTCGTTGCGCCTGATCGAGCGGCAGCGGGGCGCGACCGCCCGGGCCGTGTACGGCGACCCGACCCCGATCCTGCTGTCGTGGGGCCTCACCTGGCTGGTCGGCTTCTCGCTCAGCTACTTCGCGTCCAGCAGCCGGAAGCCGGTTCCCGAGTGGGTGGCCGGGGCGGTGTTCCTCGTCCTCGGCGTCGGGGCCGCGGCTATCTCGACCGTCCAGATGACCCGCCGCAGCCAGGGCGTCGCCGGGCCGTCGTCGGCGATGGCCGCCAAGTACGCCTGGAGCTGGCCCGTTGCGTCGATCGCGACGGCCGCCTTCGACGTCGGGCTTGCCCGCCACGGCCTGCCGAACAGCGTGGCGACACTGCTCTGGCCCGGGAGCTTCCTTGTCGTGACCGGTGCCCTCTTCCTCGGCGGTGGTGCCCTCTTCAACGACCGGGTGGTCTTCGGCCTCGGAGCGTGGACCCTCGTGACGGCGGCGGCCGGCGCGCTCGCCGGCGCGCCGGCCAACTTCGCCGTGATGGCCGCCGCCGGTGGTGGGGGCCTGATCGTCGCCGGGTTCGTCCTGCGCCCCCGCTTCCGCCCGGAGCGTCGGCGGTGATCCCTGGACCGGTGCCCGACGAGCCCGACGAGCCCGACGACGAGCTCGAGGCTCCGGCGGAGGGGAACCGCAAGAGCGACGGCGGCGTGGGCACCGCCACCGGTGGGCTCCCCGAGCTCGACCCGGTCGTCCATGCCCAGCCCCGCCTGAGGATCGCCGTGACCCTCACCACCCTCGGTCCCGGCGACCAGATGACCTTTCCCCGCCTCCAGGAGCTGGTGGGCATGACGCCGGGCAACCTCTCGACCCACCTACGGAAGCTGGAGGACGCCGGCTACATCGCCGTCGAGAAGGCCTTCCGGCGCCGCACGCCGGTCACCTGGCTGTCCATCACCCGCACCGGTCGACGCGCCCTCGAGGACTACACGAGCGCGGTGCACCAACTCCTCGCCACCACCCGAGCACCGGCCGTACCTCCGCCCGACCACCACTCGCCACGAGATGGGGCACCATGACCCACCACATCGCCGCACCCCGCGAGCCCAACAGCACCGGTGCCCGTCAACCGGCGGTCGCCCCGTGCTCGGGCGCGTCGCTCAGGTAGACGGTCACCGTCGTGCCCTCCCCCACGGCCGACTCGACGGCGATGGTGCCCCCGTGGCGCTCCACGATGGCCCGAGCGACCGACAGCCCGAGACCGGAACCGGGGATGCCGCGAGTCCGGGCGTTGGACGCCCGGAAGAAACGCCCGAACAGCAGTTCCACCTCGTCGTCGGGGATGCCGATGCCGCTATCGGCCACCTCGATCGACCACTCGTCGGCCGCCGACCGCCCCGCCACCGAGATGTGCCCTTCAGGCGCGGTGAACTTGACGGCGTTCGAGAGCAGGTTCTCGAAGAGCTGCGCAAGCCGGTCGCCGTCGCCGTGCAAGAGCCGGCCGCGGGCCACGTCGACGTGGACTTCGATCGACCTGGTCGCCGCCTCGGGGGCAATGCTCGCCGCTGCCTGCCGCAGGACGTCGCCCACGTCGACCGGGCCGACCACGAGCGGCAGGATGCGGGACTCGAGCGAGTCGAGTGCCACCACGTCACCGGCCAGCCGGAGAAGGCGGTCGACATTGCGGGCGATGGCGTCCACGTACTCGAGCTCCTCTGGGCGTCGCTCGGTCGAGACCATGTTCCGCAGTAGCTGCGTGTACCCCACGATCGAAGTGAGGGGCGTCCGCAGCTCGTGGGAGACGGCGGCGATGGACTCGGAGCGGTAGGTGTCCATCTCGGCCAGACGCCGGTTCTCCTCCCGCTCCGACGCGAGCAGCCGTTCGCGCTCCGCCTCCGCCCGGGCCCGGCGGCTGATGTCCCGGATGGCCCACAGGTTGCCCCGGTCCGTGCCCTTGGCCCGGGTGGGGACGAAGTCGACCTCGACGGTGCGCCCGTCGACGAGCACCGCCAGGGCAGTCTCGATCCGCAGGCCCCGCTGGCGCGCCGCGGCCACCTGCTCGGTCGCGTCGGGCGGGTCCGCCACCACCCGCGCCAGTGTCAGACCCGTTTCCTCCAGAGTGCGGCCGACCATCTGCTCCGCCGAGGTCTGCAGGTGGAACAGGTCGACGAACGCCTGGTTGGCGAGCACGACCTTGCCATGCTCGTCCTCGACCAGGACGGCCGCCTTCATCGACGAGATCATGTCGGCCAGGCGTCGGTTGGTCGCCTCCAGGTCGTCGAGGACCCGGCGCCGGTCCGTCACGTCCCGGGTGTGCACGACCACTCCGCCCACCGACGGCTCATCGAGGAGCACGTCGAAGAAGCCCTCCATCAGCCGCCAGCTCCCGTCGGCGGCCCGGACGCGGATCTCGAACCGCTCCGCCGGCACCGCCTCGCTCGCCACGGTCCGGTTGAACGCCTCCTGGGCGACGGCGACGTCGTCGGGGTGCAGCAGGCGCGAGAGCCAGTCCTGGGCGTCGAACTCGGCCTGGTGGCCGAACAGCTGGAGCGCGGCACCGCTCGACCAGCGCCACGACCCGTCGGCATTGAGGATGGTGATGATGTCGGGCGCCCCCGCCAGCACCCGGTCGAGCAGGTGCGGGGTGGCGAGTCCAGGCGGCGGGCCGCCGGCACCGTCCACACCGCCGGCACCGTCCACACCGCCGGTGACGGCGGCGGCGGGGTTGGCGTCGGTCACGAGCACCAGGTGGCCGCGGACCTCCCCGTCGACGCCCACCATCGGGACGCTCTCGGCCCGGCAGCGGCGCACGACCCCGTCGAGGCCCGTGGCACGGAAGGTGCCGAGGCGTCCAGGCCGGCCGAGGAGGGACCGCCAGCGGGCGGTCACCTCGTCGCGGTCGTCGGGGTGGATCCCCTCGTACCAGGGGCGGCCGTGGAAGTCGTCACCACCGGTGCCGGACCGGTCCTCCCACCGCTTGCTCCGAAACCAGGACCTGCCCTCGGGATCCACCGCCACGAGGCCGATACCGAGCATCCCGGCGACGGCGCCGAGGGCCTGGCGGACCGCCGCCCGCCGGACGTCCTCGTCGTGGTTGCCCGTTGGTTGCATCATGAACGTCTGTTCCCGGGTGGAGGCCGACGCCGGCACCAGCCGGCGCGGCGTCGCCGCGAAGATCGCGATGCTACCGCCGTGACCGGCGAGCCAGGTCCGGCCAGGGTGCGGCGACGTCCCGCCGGGGACCTATTCTCGTAGCACCGCCAGCGAAGGAGGACCGATGAGCACGCCCGACGACCAGCTGCAGTGGAAGGTGGCCGACCTCGCGTTGGCCGACTTCGGCCGCAAGGAGATCGAGCTGGCCGAGCATGAGATGCCCGGCCTGATGGCGCTGCGCCGGGAATTCGGCCCGAGCCAGCCTCTCGCCGGGGCCCGCATCACCGGGTCCCTGCACATGACGGTGCAGACCGCTGTCCTGATCGAGACGCTGGTGGCGCTGGGGGCGCGGGTGCGCTGGGCCAGCTGCAACATCTTCTCCACCCAGGACCACGCCGCCGCCGCCGTGGTCGTCGGTCCCGGCGGCACGGCGGAGGAGCCTCGCGGGGTCCCCGTCTTCGCCTGGAAGGGCGAGAGCCTCGAGGAGTACTGGTGGTGCACCGAGCAGGCGCTGCAGTGGCCGGGCGAGGGCGGCCCCACGACGATCCTCGACGACGGTGGGGACGCGACCCTGTTCGTCCACAGGGGCGTGGAGTACGAGAA
>JBOGGF010000267.1:0-3221 GCA_050743965.1 Acidimicrobiales bacterium | reverse complement strand
GTGCTGGCGATCCCGGTGGGGCTCCGCCTACCGTGGCGTCGCCCGCCGGGGGAGGCTCCGGCGGCGGCGGATGCTCGGCCAGCCAGAACCGGGCAATGTCCTGGCGGGTGGCGGTCCACACTGCGTGCATGGAGGCGGCGCGCTCCAGGAGCTCCGCCACGGCACTGGCGCGCCCCGGTTGGCCCGAAATGCGGGGATGGAGCCCGATCGACAGCACCCGGGGGGTGCCGTCGTCCTCGCCCAGCAGGTAGGTCAACGCCCGCCAGCCGTAGTCGACGAAATCGGACGGGCTGGTCAAGTGCCCGTAGGAGTAGGCGCCGTCGTTACACGACAGGCTGTACGGCACTACCAGGTGCCACCGGCCGCCGGCCGGGGCGTAGTAGGGCACGTCGTCGTTGTAGGCGTCGGCGTCATACAGGAAACCACCTTCCTCGACCAGGAGCCGGCGGGTGTGGACGCTCGGCATCCAGCGGCTGTACCAGCCGACCGGGCGGCGGCCGACCGACGCTGTGATAGACTGGACGGCCTGGTCGATTGCCGCCCGCTCCTCCTCGGGCGGCATCTGCCACGCCTCGGACCAGCGCAGACCGTGGGCGCATACCTCGTGGTCAGAACGCGCCAGCACCTCGGCCACGTCGGGGGCGCGCTCGAGGGCTCGGGCAGCGGCGAAGGCAGTGGTGGGCACACCGACCCGCTCAAAGAGCCGCAGCAGCCGGAAGATCCCCGCCCGGCTGCCGTACTCGTACATCGATTCGACCGCCAGGTCGCGCACACCGGGGCCGACACTCCGGGGCATCTCGACCAGAGCCTCGTTGCACTCGTCGCCGTCGAAGTACGACCGCTCGGCACCCTCCTCGATGTTGACGACGACGTTGAGGGCCACACGGGCTCCGCCGGGCCACGAGCCCGTCGGCGGGGACGCGCCGTACCCCGCCCAGTCCCGGGCCGGGGCGGAGTGCACGGTCATCGCCTGGCTCCCATCCGGTGGAAGTGGCTGGCGACCTCGTCGGCCCATACGACGTCGCCGTACTGGCGGTCAATATCGAACAGTGCCACTCGGTGCGACACGTCGACCCGGTCGAACACGCAGTCGGCCGGGACCGACACCCGGAGGTTCATGGACGCTGCGTCAACCACCGTGGCCCGCACGCAGTTGCTGGTGGAGCCCCCCGTGACCACGAGCGAGTCGACGGCCCGGTCGACCAGCAATGACAGCAGCAGGGTGCCGAAGAACGCTGAGGGCTTCTTCTTCACCAGCACGATGTCAGTGTCGCGCGGAGCGACCACGTCCGAGATCTGGGCGCCGAAGCTTCCCTGCAAGCACCATCCCTCCGACGCCAGCAGATCGCGTTTCGACCGGTAGGCACCCATGTCGGACCCGTCGCGGGCCAGCTCGAACCGGGTGAAGAACACCGGCACCCCGGCGGCGTGCGCGGCGTCGAGGACGAGGCGGATACGCGCCAGTGCCTGTCGCCCGGCGGCACCACACGACGACGGGTATGTCAGGTGCTCGTCGCCGACCGGTCCGACCATGTAGTTCTGGGCGTCGATCACCACCATGGCGGGGCGGCGGCCGAACCCGCTGCGCCGGGCGAACCCTGCCCCCTCGAGGCGGACCCTCTCGTCGGGACCAAGCAACCCCTCCCACAACGCCGAAGGTGGGACGCCATCCAGCCGGTCATGCTCCCGGCGGCCGGCACCGGTCACCCCCCTGCCTCGTCGAGCACCTGTCGGGCGCGGTAGACGATGGGGTAGTCGACCAGCTCACCGTCGACGCCGACCGCGCCCCGGCCTGCCCGTTCCGCTTCCTCGAACCCCGCCACCAGCTGCCGGGCGTGGGCAATCTGCGTGTCGGTGGGCCGGAAGACGTCGTCGACCACGGGGATCTGTGCCGGGTGGATGACATGCTTGCCAACGAAGCCGAGCCGACGGGCGTGGTGGGCCTCACGCCGCAGGCCGTCGAGGTCCCGGTAGCGGGGGTAGGCGCCATCGTGGGGCGCGTCGAGCCCGGCGACGCGCGAGGCGAGCACAAGGCGGCACTTGGCCATCAGCACTGTCTCGGAGATGCCCCCGTCTTCAGCCCAGTCGAGTCCCAGGTCGAGCGCGAAGTCGCCGGCCCCGAAGCAGAGCCGGCGCACTCGGCCCCCGACGGCGGCGATGTCGTCTACAGCGTGGACGCCGGCCGCCGTCTCGATGGTGGCCATGACCGTCACGGTGCCGGGAGCGATCCCGGCCGTGCGCTCCAGGGCATCGATGTCTGCGACCACCGCCCGCAGATCGGCCGCCCGCTCGACCTTGGGCACCACCACGCCGGACAGCCCGGGCCGGACGACAGCGGCCAGGTCCGCCTCGTGCATGGGCGAGCCGGTCGGGTTGACGCGGACAAAGAGCTGGTGGCGTGGCCCGACTGCGTCGATCGAGGCGGCCACTCGCGCCCGGCTCTCCTCCTTCTGGCCTGGCGGGACCGAGTCTTCGAGGTCGAGGATGACTGGTGGTGAGCCGTAGCGATCGATCTTGCCGAGCTTGTCGTCGGAGGTACCGGGGATGAACAGCATCGCCCGCCCCCGGGGTGTCGCCGTCACGCGGCACCACTCCCTGTGCCCTGGCCGGACGGCACCGGGTGGCCGGCGGTCTCTGCCGCGTGCTCGGCGGCCAGGAATGCCAGCCCGAGCGCAGGGAGGAGTCCGTTGCCGGCCAGGTACCCCGCCGGGCCGTGGCCGGAGATGCCGGCCGCGGCCCCGCCGGATGCGTAGAGGCCCGGGGTCGGGGTGCCGTCGGGATGTAGCACCCGGGCGTGGTCATCGACCCGCGGTCCTCCCTGGGTGTGGAAAAGGGCGGCGGTCACCCGTACGCCGGCGAGCGGCGGATCGAGCGGGTGCGCCCAGTGAGATCGCCCGAACTCGTCGGTGGTGCCGGCCTCGGCGTGCGCTCGGGCAGCCGACACCGTGGCCCCGAGGGCCTCGGCCGGCAGGTCGAAGGCGGCAGCGAGCGCGGGGGCATCGTCCACCCACCGCAGGGCGCCACTGTCCACCGACTGGCGGAAGTCGTCGAACACGAGGCACGCGTCGTAGGCCTTTCGGTCCAGCACCATGACGGCCGTGCCCTCGGGCTGCGCCAACACCTCCCGTGCGTACTCCGAGTACCCCTGCGTCTCGTTTCCGAACCGCTGTCCGGCGTGGTTCACCAGCACGCCACCGTGCATGACGGTGGCCCACCCGACC